>NZ_JBCEWQ010000276.1:0-5416 GCF_038448545.1 Streptomyces sp. CLV115 | reverse complement strand
CCCTCAGACCAGGCCGCCCCCCGCGCCCCGCAGGTGGACGATGTCGCCGGCCGAGACGGGTTCCTGGAGGCCGTTGCCGGTGGAGAGGACCAGGCGGCCGTCGCCGTCGATCGCCACGGCCTCCCCGGTGAGCGTGCGGTCGCCGGGAAGCTGGGCCCGTACCGTCCGGCCCAGCGTCGCGCAGCCCGCCGCGTACGCCTCCTGCAGGCCGCTCGCCGCCGCGTCGCCGTCCGCCGCGCGCCACTGGCCGTACCAGTGCTCCAGCGAGCGCAGCACGCCCCGCAGCAGCGTCTCGCGGTCGGTGGAGACCGCACCGGCCAGCGCCAGCGAGGCTGCCGTGGGGGCGGGCAGTTCATCGGCGCGCAGGGAGACGTTGAGGCCCATGCCGACGACCACGCCGTCCCCGGCGCGCTCGGCCAGGATGCCGCCCGCCTTGCGTTCCACGCCCTCCACCGTGACCAGGAGGTCGTTGGGCCACTTCAGGGCCGTGTCGACGCCCGCGGATTTCGCCAGGCCGGTCGCCGCGGCGACCCCGGTGAGCAGCGGCAGCCAGCCCCACCGCTCGGCCGGGATGTCGCCCGGCTTCAGGTAGACGGAGAGGAACAGGCCCGAACGGGCCGGAGCCGTCCAGGTGCGATCGAGGCGGCCGCGGCCCGCGGTCTGCTCCTCGGCGACCAGCACGGTGCCCTCGTCGAGCCCCGCGGCCGCGCGCCGGGCGAGATCGGAGTTGGTGGACCCGGTGGTCTCCACCACGTCCAGCGAGGTCCACAGTCCGCCGGGCCGCAGCAGTCCGCGGCGCAGGGCGGGGACGTTCAGGGGCGGTCGGTCCAGGTCCGACCAACGGCTCTGTGGCGTATCCGAAGGTGTCATGCAAGCCAGACTAGGTGTGGCAAACGACGCACTGCCGAACCGTATCCGCGCCGATACCCTACGGATCAGTAGGTGTTTCAGTACCTGTTCAGCAGCACAGTCGTCCCCGTGACCAGGCAGGGAGCCGCCACCCGATGTCCGAGCCGGAAGAGACCGACATCCACACCACCGCGGGCAAGCTCGCGGACCTGCAGCGCCGTATCGACGAGGCGACGCACGCGGGCTCCGAACGCGCGGTCGAGAAGCAGCACGCCAAGGGCAAGTTGACCGCGCGCGAACGGGTCGATCTGCTGCTCGACGAGGGTTCCTTCGTGGAGCTCGACGAATTCGCCCGGCACCGCTCGACCAACTTCGGCATCGAGAAGAACCGCCCGTACGGGGACGGCGTCGTCACCGGCTACGGCACGGTCGACGGCCGCCCCGTCTGCGTCTACTCGCAGGACTTCACCATCTTCGGCGGCTCGCTCGGCGAGGTCTACGGTGAGAAAATCGTCAAGGTGATGGACTTCGCGCTGAAGACCGGCTGCCCGGTCATCGGCATCAACGACGGTGGCGGCGCCCGGATCCAGGAGGGCGTGGCCGCGCTCGGGCTGTTCGCCGAGATCTTCCGCCGCAATGTGCACGCCTCGGGCGTCGTGCCGCAGATCTCGCTGATCGTCGGACCGTGCGCGGGCGGCGCGGTCTACTCCCCCGCGATCACCGACTTCACGGTCATGGTCGACCAGACCTCGCACATGTTCATCACCGGTCCCGACGTCATCAAGACGGTCACCGGCGAGGACGTGGGCTTCGAGGAGCTCGGCGGCGCCCGTACCCACAACACCACCTCCGGGGTGGCGCACCACATGGCGGGCGACGAGAAGGACGCCATCGAGTACGTCAAGTCGCTGCTTTCGTACCTCCCTTCGAACAACCTGTCCGAGGCGCCCGCCTTCCCCGAGACGGCGGAGCTCGCCACCACGGACGAGGACCGCGAGCTCGACACCCTCATCCCGGACTCGGCGAACCAGCCGTACGACATGCACTCCGCCATCGAACACGTGCTGGACGACGGTGAGTTCCTGGAGACGCAGGCCCTGTTCGCGCCGAACATCATCACCGGCTTCGGGCGCGTCGAGGGCTACCCGGTCGGCATCGTCGCCAACCAGCCGATGCAGTTCGCCGGCTGCCTGGACATCAACGCGAGCGAGAAGGCCGCGCGCTTCGTCCGTACCTGCGACGCCTTCAACGTGCCCGTGCTGACCTTCGTCGACGTCCCCGGCTTCCTGCCCGGTGTCGACCAGGAGTACGGCGGCATCATCCGCCGCGGCGCCAAGCTGATCTACGCGTACGCCGAGGCGACCGTCCCGCTGATCACCGTGATCACCCGCAAGGCGTTCGGCGGCGCGTACGACGTCATGGGCTCCAAGCACCTCGGCGCCGACATCAACCTCGCCTGGCCGACCGCGCAGATCGCGGTGATGGGCGCGCAGGGTGCGGTGAACATCCTGCACCGCCGCACGATCGCCGCCGCCGAGGATCAGGACGCCACCCGCGCCGAGCTGATCGCCGACTACGAGGACACCCTGCTCAACCCGTACGTGGCGGCGGAGCGCGGTTACGTCGATGCGGTGATCATGCCGTCCGACACCCGCGCGCACATCGTGAAGGGGCTGCGCCAGCTGCGCACCAAGCGGGAGTCGCTGCCCCCGAAGAAGCACGGCAACATCCCCCTCTAGAAAGGGTCCTGGCCATGATCAAGGTCGTACGGGGCAACCCGACCCCGGAGGAGCTGGCAGCCGCACTGGCGGTGGTGCGGGCGCGCGCCGCGGCGACGACGTCCGAGGATCCGGCAGGCGGACCGGCCGGCGGGCCGCCGCTGCCCGGCCAGTGGTCCGACCCGGGACGCATCGCCCGGCGCACACGTCATCTGCCGGGGCCGCGGGCCTGGGCCCGGACGTACTGGCCCGGGTAGCCGCGATCCCGGTGGTCGCCGGGCATCCCCGCACAGCGTTTCCGGAGGTCCGGACCCTTCTGGTCCGGACCTCCGGTGCGTCCGGGGGCGATCCGGCCGGTTCGTGCCACGGCGGCTGAGTACCCGTACTCAGGCGCGCCGCCCGCCGCGGCAGCAGGATCGTTTCCATGCTGTGGTCCGACCCCGAGAACAAGCCCCCGAAGGAACTGCGCGACGCCCAGGACATGATGCGCCGTGCGGGGCTGGTCCTCGCCCTCGCGATGGTGGTCGCGATGTTCGTGCTCGGGCTGCGCTGAGGCCGAGGGCCGCCGTACGGGGCCGGGGACCGGCCCGGCGCGGCTCTTCTACGATGGCCCGTATGACTGATCAGCGCCGTCTCGTGCTCGCCTCCGCCTCCCCCGCCCGTCTCGGTCTGCTGCGGCAGGCCGGCTTCGCGCCCGAGGTGATCGTGAGCGGGGTGGACGAGGACGCGCTGAGCGCCCCGACCCCGGCCGAACTGGCGCTGGTGCTCGCCGAGGCCAAGGCCGCGGCGGTGGCCGGCCGGCCGGAGGCGGCGGGCGCCCTGGTCATCGGCTGCGACTCGGTGCTCGAACTCGACGGCGAGGCGCTCGGCAAGCCGGCCGACGCCGAGGAGGCAATCGCCCGCTGGAAGTCCATGCGCGGCCGGGCCGGGGTGCTGCAGACCGGTCACAGCGTGATCGACACCGCGACCGGGCGCACCACCTCGGCGACCGCCTCGACCACCGTCCGCTTCGGCGAACCGACGGACGCCGAGATCGCCGCCTACGTGGCCACCGGCGAGCCGCTCCGCGTGGCGGGCGCCTTCACCCTGGACGGCCGTTCGGCCCCCTTCGTCGACTCCATCGAGGGCGACCACGGCAATGTCATCGGGCTCTCGCTGCCGCTGCTGCGCCGGCTGCTGGGCGAGCTGGGGATCTCCGTCACCGGGCTCTGGGCCTGATCCGGGTTCCGGGCCGGGTCCGAGCGGCCTCCCGGGCCGGGTCCGGGTTCCGGGCCGGGTCCGAGCGGACGCCCCGGCCCCGGGACCGGCGGCCGCATGGGTCCGGGACCTGCGTCCGCATGGGTCCGGGCCACCGTCCGGCCCGAGGACCGGCGGACATCCCGGCGCGCGGGGTCGGACCGGCGCGGGGGGTCAGACCGGCGCGCGGGATCAGACCGGCGCGGGGGCGCCCGCTCCGGCGCCCTCGGCGGGCTCGTCGGCGGGCCCGTCCGACGGGGTGCCGTACGCCACCAGCGTGAGCACTATCAGCCCGAACACCACCATCATGCTCGCGAACGCGGCCCAGCCGAGCAGCCCGACCGTCAGCGCACCCAGCACCGCGTGCACCACGGCGCAGACGATCAGGACGATGCGGGCGAAGCGGCCGGGGGCCCGGTCGCGGATGCCGGCCAGCAGCAGGAGCAGCCCGCACAGCAGCAGGTACAGGCCGAAGACGCCGCCCATCGCCCAGGTGCCGTTCGACATGACGGCGGGGTCCATCCCGGCCAGCGACATGTCCTGGTTCTTGACCACCGTCGCCAGGATGCCGTTGATGAGCACGATGCCCACGGCCTCCACGAACAGCACGATCGCGGCCACGAACGCCACCGGTCTGCGCACCACGGTGTCCACCCCCTGTTACCTGCAGTACGAGCGATAGCGCGGACCCTACTAACCGGTAATGCTCCGGACAAGGGTCCGGCGATCTCCGCTTACGCCCCGCGCTCGCGGCGTACGCCGGCGCACTCCTCCCGCACGCGCCTTGTCGCGACCCAAGTGCGTCGGGCAAAGAATTGTTCGCCCATTAGTGGGGACTCGACAAAGAAACGCGCGGAGTCGCAGTCCGTACGAACAGAGACCTGGACCACACCTCGTGGCTACTGTGCGGTTATGAAACCCGGCGTACCGTGGTGCCACAAGGGATTTCGCGACTTGAGCAAGCCTCGAATCACACTCCGTGTGGGCAAGCTCACCATTGGGGACGGGTCGTAGGGCCGTGTCGGTAGTCCCTAAACTCAGCTTGTTTCAAGGAGGGAGCCATCGTGCGCAAGGTGCTCATCGCCAACCGTGGCGAAATTGCTGTCCGTGTTGCTCGGGCATGCCGGGATGCCGGGATCGGGAGCGTGGCCGTCTACGCAGACCCGGACCGCGATGCTCTGCACGTGCGTGCGGCCGACGAGGCATTCGCTCTGGGCGGTGACACCCCGGCCGCCAGTTATCTGGACATGGCCAAGGTGCTCCAGGCTGCCGAGGACTCCGGTGCCGACGCGGTCCATCCGGGTTACGGGTTCCTGTCGGAGAACGCCGAGTTCGCGCAGGCCGTCCTCGATGCCGGGCTGACCTGGATCGGCCCGCCGCCGCAGGCGATCCGGGACCTCGGCGACAAGGTCGCCGCCCGGCACATCGCGCAGCGTGCCGGGGCCCCGCTGGTCGCGGGCACCCCCGACCCGGTCGGAGGCTCTGCCGAGGTCGTGGCGTTCGCCGAGGAGAACGGGCTGCCGATCGCGATCAAGGCCGCCTTCGGCGGCGGCGGACGCGGGCTGAAGGTCGCACGCACACTTCAGGAGATCCCGGAGCTCTACGACTCCGCG
>NZ_JBCEWQ010000275.1:0-5517 GCF_038448545.1 Streptomyces sp. CLV115 | reverse complement strand
GTCGAGGGTTGCGTCATCGGTGGTTCCTCAGGTGCGAACGGGCGGCTGGACGCCGAAACCGATGCCTGCTCCAGGCATGGGCCGGCGGAAAAGACCAGTTCAGGGGCGGCCCGATTGGGCGCGGCGCTCAAGCTATCTGGTATACCGAATACCAGGCAAGGGGGTACGGAAGGTTTCCGGAATCTGCGATGATCGCGGCACGGGAGCCGGAAGAGACCGGCTCCGACGGGCAGGAAGCGAGTCCATGAGCAGCAGCCGAACCGCCGGCCCCGCCGCCACCATCGGTGCGGCACATCAGTCGCTGCGCGACCGGGTCTATGTGGAACTGCGCGAGCGCATCATCGACGGCCGCTACCCTTCCGGGCACCGGATCGTCGAACGGGAACTCGCGGACGAGCTGGGGGTGTCCCGCATACCCGTGCGGGAGGCCATCCAGCGGCTGGAGACCGAGGGGTTCGTCGCGGCGCAGGCACGCAGGGGCGCGTTCGTCGCCCCGCTCGGCCCGGCCGAGGCCGCGGACTTCTTTGACATCCGGGAACACCTGGAGGCACTGGCCGCCTCGCTGGCCGCCCGCCGCGCCGACCGGGCCGGACTGCGCACCCTGGAAAAGCTCCTGGACCGGGCCCGCCGCGCCGCCGAATCCTCCCGCCGGACCCGTGAACTGGGCTCCGTCCACGCCGACTTCCACCAGCAGATCGTCGTCATGTCCGGCAACCCGCTGCTCCAGGGCCTGATGGCGCCGCTCGACGGCCGGCTGCGCCGGCTCTTCAGCCTCACCTCCGAGCCGGGCGACGGCCCCGTGATGTGCGGTGAGCACGAACTGCTCTACGAGGCGATACGGAGCGGCGACGCGGACGCGGCGGAACGGATCGCCCGCCGCCATGTGGCCGGTACGCGCGCGACCGCGATGCAGCTGCTCGCCGCCGGCGGCGCGGACACCGGGACCGACACCGCTGCGGAGCCCACGCGCCCCGGCCCCCGGCCCCGGCCCTGACCGCGACGACGCCCGTCCCGCGCACCACCGAAGGAGACCCCAGCCCCATGGCGACGCCCGCCCCCGCCTGCCCCGATGTCCTGTTCACCGCCGTCCGCTGCGCCGATGGCCGCACCCGTGACCTGCTGGTCCGCGACGGCCGGATAGCCGCGTACGACCCGGCCCGGCCGCCCGAAGGCTGCACGGCCGTGGACGCCGCGGGGGCCCTCGCGCTGCCCTCGCCCGTCGACGCGCACATCCACCCCGACAAGTCGACCTGGGGCGGGCCCTGGCTGAGCCGTGAACCCGCCGGCACGCTCCGGGACCTGATCGAGGGCGACGTGAGGGCCAGGACCGCCTTCACGGACCCGGTGGCGGTGCGGGCCGGGGCACTGATGGACCGGGCGATCGCCCGTGGAACCCGCGCCATGCGGGCCCATGTCGATGTCGCTCCCGTCCACGGCCTCTCGGGAGTGCACCAGGTGCGTGCGGCGGCCGACGCCCGCAAGGACCTCCTCGACGTTCAGATCGTCGCCTTCCCCCAGCTCGGCCTGTTGAGCGAGCCCGGCACCGCCGAACTCATGGCGCAGGCCCTGTCCGAGGGCGCCGATGTCGTCGGCGGTCTCGACCCGATCGGCATCGACGGTGACATGGACGGCCAGCTGGACTTCGTGTTCGGGCTGGCCGACCGCAGGGGCGCACCCCTCGACATCCATCTGCACGACGGCGGACCGGCGGGCATCCGCCAGATCACCGAGATCGCCCGGCGCACCGTCGCCGCCGGGATGCAGGGACGGGTCACCCTCGGACATGCCTTCGCCGTGGCCGAGCTGGAGGGCGCCGAACTCGACCGGATCGCCGAGCTGTTGGCCGATGCGGGGGTCTCTCTGGTCACCTGCGCACTGGGCGGTGACCCGGTCCTGGACCCCGCACGGCTCACCCCGCGCGGCGTGCGCCTCGGCGTCGGTTCCGACGGGGTGCGCGATGCCTGGACGCCGTTCGGCGACGGCGACATGATCGCCCGGGCCCATCTGCTCGCGTACCGCACGGACGCCCGCACCGATGCCGAACTCGCCGCCTGCTACGAGGCGGTGGCCCAGGGAGGTGCCGCACTGCTGGGGCTGCCCGCCTCCCGGCTGGAGACCGGCGACCCGGCGGACTTCGTCCTGGTGGCGGCGGATTCGCTGCCCGAGGCCGTCGTGGACCGCCCGGTTCCGTCCATGGTGGTACGCGCGGGCCGGGTGATCGCCCGCGCGGGCCGGCTGGTCTGAGGCGTGCGGGGCCGGCGCGGCGGCCGGTCAGCCGCGGTCGAGGGCGCGATCGGTGAGAGAGCCGGCGCAGCCGGTGTAGTGGGCGGGGTCGGTCAGTTCGCCCAGGTCGAGACCGGCGAGTTCGGGCTCCTCGTCGAGCACGTCCGCGAGGACGTCGGCCAGGTCCGTGGTCTCCGCGCGGGCCCGGTCGGCGGCGCCGGCCAGAACCTCCTCGGCGCGCCTGCGGCCGATCCGCTCGGCGAACACGGCGGCCAGCCGCTCCGAGACGATCAGGCCGTCGGTGAGCTGGAGGTTCTCCCGCATGGCGTACGGGACGACGCGCAGCGAACCGGTGAGTTCGGCGGCGCGGCGCGCGGCCCCGCCGACCAGCCGCAGCAGTTCGCGCAGCGGCTCCCACTCGGCGTGCCACGCCCCGGCCGGCCGTTCGTCCTCGGCGGCGAGCGATCCGTACAGCGTCGCCGCCAGCCCCGGGGCGCGACGGGCGGCCGCCGCGATCAGCGTGGCGTGCACCGGATCGGCCCGGTGCGCCATGACGGACGAGCCGTCGCCCTGGCCCTCGGTGACCTCGCCGATCTCGGTCCGGGAAAGGCTGAGCACATCGGCCGCCAGCTTGCCGAGCGCACCCGCGGTGAAGGCCAGCGCGCCCGCCAGGTCCGCGATCGGGGTGCGCAGGGTGTGCCACGGCAACAGCGGTTCGGCCAGGCCGAGTTCGCTCGCGAACGCCTGGACCAGGGGCAGGCCGGGATCGATCGCGTCGATGTCCTCGGTGGGCGCGTACGCCTCGAAGGCGGCCAATGTCCCGGCCACGCCGCCGAGTTGTGCGGGCAGCGACTCCCGTACGGCCGAGAGCCGGTCCCGCGCGTCGAGGATCAGTGCCCGCCATCCGGCCGCCTTGAGTCCGAAGGTGGTCGGGACCGCGTGCTGGGCGAGGGTCCGGCCGGCCATCGGGGTGTTGCGATGCGCGGTGGCGAGCAGGGCCACCGCCTCCGCGGCCCGCGCCAGATCGTCGAGCAGCGGAGCCAGGGTCCGTGCGGCGACCAGCATGGCGGCGGTGTCCAGGATGTCCTGGCTGGTCGCGCCCCGGTGCACATACGGCCGGACGTCCGGTTCCACCGCGGCGGCGAGGTCCGTCACCAGCGGGACGACCGGATCGCCGCCCGGGCGTGCGCGCAGCGCCAGATCCCGTACGTCGAACCGGCCCGCCTCGGCCGCCGCGGCCGTGACCGCCCGGCCCGCCTCCGCGGGGGCGAGTCCGCAGCCGGTCTGGGCGCGGGTGAGCGCGGCCTCGGCGTCGAGCATCGCCTGCAGGAAGGCGCTGTCGCCGGTGGCCGTCTCGGCGGGGGAGCCGGCCCGCCCGGGGGCGAGCAGACCGGCATCGCTCTCGTACATCGGCTGAACTCCAGAGGTGGGCCGTGCTCGCCGCCGCTGTGGGCGGATGCCGGACCGGTGGGTGCGAAGCGGCTTCCGCGCGCCGGCGGTGCGCGGAGGTCCGGGCGGTGCCGCGAGATCCCGCGGCCGTCCACCGACGGGGTGAGGGCCGTCAGCCCTCCCCGCCCATCCGGTGGATACCGAACACCGCACCCTGCGGATCCCGTACGACCGCGATCCGCGGTCCGTCCGGGATGTCGGTCGGCGGCATCAGCAGTTCGCCGCCGGCGCCCTGGGCCGTGGCGGCCGTGGCGTCGACATCCGTCACGGCGAAGTACGGCAGCCAGTTCGACGGCGCCTCCGGCGGGAACCGGTCGTCCATGATCAGCATCCCGCCGAAGTCCTCACCGGCCACGCCCCACTGCGTGTACCGGTCCGACGCGGCGTTCACCGTCCATCCGAATACCGCGGGGTAGAACGCGAGCGCCGGGTCGGCCTCGCGGGTGACGAGCTCGACCCAGCCGAGCGCACCGGGGTCGTTCAGCCGCTCGGCACCGGCGAAGGCGCGTCCCTGCCACAGCGAGAACACCGCACCGGACGGATCGGCGACCACCGCGAACCTGCCCTGGTCGAACACGTCCATCGGGCCGATCAGCAGCGAGCCGCCCGCCGATTTCACCCGCTCGACGGTGCCGTCCGTGTCCTCGGTGGCGAAGGAGACCGTCCAGGCGGTCGGCTGGCCCGGCTGATACACCGGGCTGAGTGCCGCCACCCGGGCGTCGCCGAGGCGCGCCATCGTGTAGCCGCCCGCCTCCTCGCGCGGATCGGTCTCCGAGCGCCAGCCGAACAGGGCCGCGTAGAACGATTTGGCGGCCGGGATGTCGGGGGTGCTCAGCTCGATCCAGCAGGGGCCGCTGGGCACCGGTTCGGTGAGCTTCATTCGGTTCCTCCGTGGATGCGTGGGCGCGTGGACGCGTACGGCTGCCCGCACCTGCCGGTCCTCGCGCAGTTGAACGCTATGACCTCGCGCGGGGCGCGGCCATCGGAGAAGAAATGTTTTACGGGTGTAATACCTGCTAAAGTATTTGGGTGAGCGATACAACTACCCGGTCCTGGCAGTCCCCCGTCCGCAGACTCCCGCTGGCCGCCCCGCTGCGTCTCGCCCGGCCCTCGGACATGTGGTTCAAACCGGCGCTGAGCGTCGTCGTCGCCACCGCCGTACCGGATCTGCTGCTGTTCGCCGTCGACCGGCTCGACCTCGTGATGTACACGATGGCCGGTTCGCTCTGCGCGCTCTACGGCCACGGCCTGCCGTACGCCCGGCGCGCCCGCGCGGTCGCCGGAGTCGTCGTGTCCATGGTCATCGGCCTGGCGATATCCCTGGTCGCGGCCTCGCTGACCGGGTCGACCGCCGTACTCATCGCGGTGGGAGCGCTGCTCGCCGCGGCGCAGAAGACGCTCTGCGACGCGACCCGTATCGGTCCGCCCGGACCGGTGATCTTCACCTTCGTCACCTCCGCCGCGCTCTTCGCCCCGCAGCACCTCGGCCAGGTGCCCGGCCATCTCGCGCTCACCCTGGCCGCCGGCGCGTTCGCCTGGCTGGTCACGGCCGGCCCCGCGCTCCTGCGCCGCGAGGGCCCGGAGCGCCGGGCGACGGCCCGCGCCCTGGACGCCGCCGCCGCGTACCTCGCCGGTCCGGATCACCGCACCCGGCACACCGCTGCCGCCACCGTGCACGCGGCCTGGCAGACCCTGCTCGCCGCCGGACGCCCCACGCCCGTACGCCGGGACCTCGAACGCCTGGTCGTGCACGCCGAGGCCGCCTTCACCACAGGCACCCCCGGCACCGGCCCGGCGGCCCCCGACCCGGAACAGCTCCGCGCCTGGGCCCGGCGGACCCGCGCC
>NZ_JBCEWQ010000274.1:0-5581 GCF_038448545.1 Streptomyces sp. CLV115 | reverse complement strand
CCCCCCCCCCCCCCCCCCCCCCCCCCCCCCCCCCCCCCCCCCCCCCCCCCCCCCCCCCCCCCCCCCCCCCCCCCCCCCCCCCCCCCCCCCCCCCCCCCCCCCCCCCCCCCCCCCCCCCCCCCCCCGGGGGTGGGAGGGCGCGCCGGGGGTGCGGTGCTGCGGCATTCCCCGACGGCTGCTGCCTCCCAACGTAGCCCTGTCCGGGCTCAATTCAGGGAGAACACCGCCACCGTACGTCCCGGGACGGTGAATCTTCCCGAACTCCTGTCATATGTGGACTTCTTGACAGTAGGATCCGCGCCCGCGGCCTGGACGGGGTGCAGGGCGTACTTCTTCCCCGCGAGGTCGGCGACCGTCTGGGTCGCCGTGCCGGGGGCCGCGTTGAGGACGACCACCAGCTTCCCGAGCCGCATGGTGATCACCCCCGGGGTCTCGTCCTTCCCAGAGAGCGGGAAGGACAGGGCGGACTGCACCTGTCCGGCGGTGGTGAGGGAGAAGTCCCGCTCGGTGGAGCGGATGGTGAGCAGGTCCCGGTACGCGGCGGACGCGCCGTCGATCTGTGCGCAGCCGGGATTCAGCGCGGCATCGGCCAGCAGCGGCTTCGCGTAGGACCACTTGGGCTCGTTGTCGGCGGCCGGCGGAAGTCCGCGGCCGAAGCCGTTGCCGTCGCGGCAGTCCCAGTGCAGCGCGTTGAACCAGTCGCCGCTGTCGTACGAGTTGCGGTCCAGGGACTTGGAGCGCAGCAGGTCGGTGCCCGCCTGGGAGAGCGAGGGCCCCTGCGAGAGGGTGGCCGTAGCCATCGCCAGGACCTGCATGCGGGCCCGGTCGGCCGCCGGGGTGCCCGCCGGGAGCTTGAAGGCGAGCGCGTCGTACAGCGATTCGTTGTCGTGGGCGTCCGCGTAGGCGAGGGCGTCGCCGGGGGCCGCGGCGTATCCGGCGGGGGCGCCGTTGTAGTCGACGCCGGAGCCCTTGACGGTGCGGCCCGAGGAGTCGGTGAAGGTGTAGTCGGCGAGGTTGCCGGTGAGGCCGACCTTGATCAGGTCCTGGTAGTGGAGCAGCCGGGCCTTCTGCTCGGCCTTCGTGCCGTTGGCGGCCGAGGTGTTGGGGTCGGTGTAGAGGCCGGTGGCGAAGCCCTGTACGCCCGGGTCCTCGTCGAACGGGGAGCCGCCCCGGACGGCGTCGCGGGACCGGTCGGAGAAGGTGGCGACGCCGGTGCCGGCCATGTTCTTCTGGGTGGCCTGGACGAAGCGGGCGTCGTCGGCGATCTCGCCGAAGTTCCAGCCCTCCCCGTACAGGATGATCTTCTTCCCGTCGACTCCGTCCTTCGCCACGGTCAGCGCGTCGAGCGCCTTGCGGACGGCGAGGATGTTCGCCCTGGGGTGGTGGCCCATCAGGTCGAAGCGGAAGCCGTCGACCTTGTACTCCTTGGCCCAGGTGACCACCGAGTCCACGACCAGCTTGCCCATCATGGTGTTCTCGGGGGCGGTGTTGGCGCAGCAGGTGGAGGTGGCGACGGTGCCGTCGTCCAGCAGCCGCTGGTAGTAGCCGGGCACGATCCGGTCGAGTACGGACTTGTCGTCCTGGCCGGAGGCGACGGTGTGGTTGTAGACGACGTCCATGACGGTGCGCAGCCCCGTGCCGTTGAGGCCCTGCACCATCCGCCGGAATTCGACGGTGCGCCGGGTGCCGTCGGGGTCGGAGGCGTAGGAGCCCTCGGGGACGGTGTAGTGCAGGGGGTCGTAGCCCCAGTTGAAGGCGTCCTTCGCGGCGGCCTTCGCCACACAGGCCTGCTGCTCCCGGGAGTCGGGGGCGTACACGGACAGGTCGCAGGCCGGCTTCTGCTGTGCGGACTTCTTCTCGGGGATGGTGCCGATGTCGAAGGCGGGCAGCAGATGGACGTAGCTCGTACCGGAGTCCGCCAGCCGCTTGAGGTGCTTCATCCCGTCGGAGCCGGTGTCGGTGAAGGCGAGGTACTCGCCGGGGTGCTTCGAGGTGCGGTCCGCGATCGAGAAGTCGCGGATGTGCAGCTCCTGGATCTGGGCGTCGCGCAGCGGTACGGCGGCGGGCTTGCGCAGCCCGGACCAGCCCTTCGGCGCGAGGGCCGGGTCGTCCAGGTCGACGACGAGGCTGCGGGCGGAGTCGGTGGTCAGGGCGGTGGAGTACGGGTCGGTGACCTTGTTGGTGACCGTCCTGCCGGCAGAGGGCGCCCAGACGTCGACCGCGTAACGGTAGGGCTTGCCCTTCCAGCTCTTCGGGCCCGTGACGGACCAGACGCCGGTGCGGTCGTCGCGGCGCATCGGGAGGCTGCGGCCTTCGAGCTCCAGGGCGACGGTACGGGCGGTGGGCGCCCAGACCGAGAGGGTGGGGCGGCCGTCGCGGCCGAAGACCGGGCCGAGCGAGGCGCCGGCCGCGTGCTTGCCGTACAGGTCGTCGAGCACGCCCGCGCTCTGTACGCCGGTGGCCGCGAGCAGGGCGCCGTTGGCGGCGCGCTGGGTGGCGATCAGCTGACCGCGCAGCGCGTCACGGACCCGGTCCCGGTCCCGGGCGTCGACGGTGAACGCCGGGTAGTCCTTGAGGTGCGGGTACTTCGCCTTCTGCGCGTCGGTCAGCGCGGACGGGGCGAGCCGCAGCCACTGTCCCTCGTCGGAGAGCGCTCCGTCGACGACGGAGATTCCGCCGCCCGGTGCGTAGACGAGCTGCTGGCTGGTGGCGCCGGTGCTCTTCACCTTCCATACGACGGTGTCGGCGTCGATCCACTGCGCCTCGGCCCTGGTGAGGTCGGGGGTGGGCACGCCGCCGGTCTGGGGCAGCAGGTAGCCGGGGGTCGCGCCGAGCATCCAGACCTCGTGCCCGTAGGTGGCGAGGTCGAGCGACTGGTCGCTGGGGAGGTCCTTCTCGTCGCCCTTGTGCAGGATGTAGGAGAGCGAGGTGGCGCCGTCGGTGAGCGGCACCTCGAAGGTGATTCCGGAGGCGTCCTTCTTCACCGGCCGGAGAGGCTTCGCCCAGTCGGTGGGGTCCTTGGCGCCGGTCCAGGTGTGCAGCCCCCAGCCGTCGTAGTCGCCGTCGGGCCGGTAGTAGTGCAGGACCGCTTTGGTGGTGTCCTGCGGCGGGTAGGCGCCGTCGGGGGCCTTGTCGGCCTGGCCGTCCTGGCCCTGCTCGATCCAGACCTGTCCGGTCCTGGCGAGTTCGACGGTGCGCTGCGGCCCGTCGGCGGTGCCGTCCTTCTCGACGGTGTACGGGACGGTGGTGGCGCCCTCGTCGGGCTTCAGCCAGGCGAACGCCCCGTAGGCGTCGCGCCCGGTGAACTGCGCGGTGCGGTCTCCGGACTTGAGCGTCCAGCCGGTGTAGTCGCCGTCCGCGCGCTTGTAGTGGACGACCGCGTGGTCGCGCTCGACGGCCACCGGCTTCCCGGGTGCGGGGGCCTGTCCGGCGGTGGTCTCGGCGCGGGCGCTCGCGGTGCGTCCGGTGCGGTCGACGACGACCGCCTTGTAGCGCAGCGGGGTGCCTGCCGCGACCTTGCCGTCCAGGTGCTGGGTGACCTTGTACGGGGCGTGGTCGGCGGATCCGAGCGTGGTCCACTTCCCGTTGCCGGTCTGCGCGGCGAAGACGACCCGGTTCAGCCCGCCGCCGTCGACGTCGGCGGAGATCTCGACGGTGCCGGTGGCCCCGGCGGCGGGCGCCTTCAGGGTGACGGCCGGCTCGGCGGCCGGGGCACCCATCGGCTTCCCGGCACGCAGTACGAGGCTGGAGAGGGCGGGGACGGTGACGGTGACCTTCTTGTCGGACCCGCTCCGGACGGTACCCGAACCGCCGTACAGGGTGCGGAAGTCCATGCCTGCCGATGCGGTGGGCAGCTCGACGGTCCGTGGTCCGGTGCCGTTGTTGGCGGCGACGAGGTACTCGTAGGGCCTGCGGGGGTCCGTGCGGGAGAACGCGTAGACGGACCCTTCCGCGTAGCGCTCGGTCTGGACGCCGTCGCGCAGGGCCGGGTTCTTCCGGGTGAGCCCGGAGAGCGCGGCGATGTTCCGGTACAGGGGGTGCTCCGGGTCGTACGCGTCGGTGGCGTGGGTGCGGTCGGTGCCCAGTTCGTCGTCGTCGAGGTAGTCGGCGGTCTTCGAGGCGAACATGGTCTGGCGGGCGTCCTTGTCACCGCCCGCCCCGGTGAAGCCCTGCTCGTCACCGTAGTAGACGACGGGATTGCCCCGCCCGAGGAACATCAGCTCATTGGCGAGCCTCGCGCGCGCGAGGAGTTCCGCGTCACCGGCGGACGGGTTGTCCTGCTTCAGGAACGTGCCGATGCGGCCCATGTCGTGGTTGCCGAGGAAGGTCACCTGCTCGTAGGCGTTGGCCTTGTCGGTGGTGTACCGGTAGTCGTCGCCGAACACCGCGGCGAGCTTCGCGGCCGGGGCGCCCTGGGAGGCGTACTGGCGTGCCGCCTCCTGGAAGGGGAAGTCGAGCGTCGCGTCGAGCCGGCCCCGGGTGACGTAGGGCGAGGTGACGGCGGTGTCGGCGGAGTAGACCTCGCCGAACATGAAGAAGTCCTTGCGGCCGTGCTCGGCCGCGTAGGTGTCCAGGGCGGTCGCCCACTGGGTCCAGAAGTCCAGGTCGACGTGTTTGACGGTGTCGATCCGGAAGCCGTCGATGCCGAAGTCGCGGACCCACTTCTCGTAGATCTTCGCCATGCCGGTCACGACCTCGGGCCGTTCGGTCCACAGGTCGTCCAGTCCGGAGAAGTCGCCGTACTCGGCGGACTCGCCGGCGAAGGTCGAGTCGCCCCGGTTGTGGTACATCGTCGGGTCGTTGAGCCAGGCCGGGACCTTGTCGTTCGCGGTGTTGCCCGGCGTGTACGGGAACGAGTCGGCGTCCACCTTCGCCAGGCCCTTGCTGTCGTCGAACGGGCGGCCGTCCTCGTCCAGGTACGGGTAGGCGCCCTTCGGCCGGTAGCCGTAGGTCTTCTCGGCGTAGTCGACGGTGTCGGCGGTGTGGTTGGTGATGACGTCGAAGAAGACCTTCATGCCCTTGGCGTGGGCCTTGTCGATCAGCTTCGTCAGGTCGGCGTTGGTCCCGAAGTGCGGGTCGACCCGGGTGAAGTCGGTGATCCAGTAGCCGTGGTAGCCGGCCGAGGCGTCCTTGCCGGTGCCCTGGACGGGGCGGTTCTTGAAGATCGGGGCGAGCCAGATGGCGGTGGTGCCCAGGCCCTTGATGTAGTCGAGCCGCTCGGTCAGGCCCTTGAGGTCGCCGCCCTGGTAGAAGCCCTTGTCCGTGGGGTCGTACCCGGTCTCCAGGCGCGAACCGGTGAGCCCGCCGCGGTTGTTGGACGGGTCGCCGTCGGCGAACCGGTCCGGCATGACGAAGTAGAACTGCTCGCGGGTCAGGTCGTGCCGTGCGGGCGCCTGGGCGAGCTTCGCGTCCGAGGGCGGGCCCGGAGGTCTCGGCGCAGCCGATGCGGTGGCCGCCGGGACGACGGGGAGGAGTGCCGCGCAGAGTGCGGCGACGGCTCCCCGTCCGAGGGTGGAACGGGACACGGGCTGGTTCTCCTTGTGTACGGGTGGGGGGCTCTGGAGTGGGCGGACTTGTCGGG
>NZ_JBCEWQ010000273.1:0-5665 GCF_038448545.1 Streptomyces sp. CLV115 | reverse complement strand
TGTCGGCGAGGTCGATGGCGGCGGTGAGGAGGGGGTGGTCCGTGGTGGTGAGTCCGGCTCCGGTGAGGTCGGTGCGGGGGGTGGGGTGGAGCCAGAAGTCCTCGTGCTGGAACGGATAGGTCGGCAGTTCCAGGGAGGCCGCGGTCCTGTTCGCCAGGAGGGGGGTGAGGTCGACGACGGCGCCGTGGGTGTGGAGGGTGGCCAGGGCCCGCAGCAGGGTGGTGGTCTCGTCGTGATCGGTGCGCAGGGCGGCGATCGCTGTGGGGGCGTCCAGGATGTTGTGGGTGAGGGAGGTCAGGACGGGGTCGGGGCCCAGTTCCAGGTAGGTGGTGATGCCGTGGGTGTGGAGGGTGTCGATGCCGTCGTGGAATCGGACGGCTGCCCGGATGTGCCGGGCCCAGTAGGCGGGGGTGGTCAGGGTGCCGGGTTCGGCCATGGCACCGGTGATGTTGGAGACCACGGCCAGAGACGGCTCATGGAAGACGATCCCGGCCAGGGCTTCCTCGAACGCGGCGGCGGCGGTGTCCATGTGGGAGGAGTGGAAGGCGTGCGACACCGTCAGACGCTTCGTGCGGGCACCCCGCCCGCGGAAGTGGTCCGCGATCTCGGTCACGGCGTCCGCATCACCGGAGATCACGACGGCGGCGGGCCCGTTGACCGCGGCCACCGACACCCGCCCCCCGAAGGAGGCGAGGTGGTCGGTGATCTCGCTCTCGGGTGCGGCGATCGCGGCCATCGCACCGCCGGGACGGGCCGCCTGCATCAGACGCCCCCGCGCCGCGACCAGGACACAGGCGTCCTCCAGGCAGAACACCCCGGCCGCCCAGGCCGCCGTGATCTCACCCACCGAGTGCCCCATCACCGCGTCCGGACGCACTCCCAGCCACGACACCAACGCGAACAGAGCCGACTCCACCGCGAACAGACCGGCCTGCGTGAACACCGTCTCGTCCAGCAAACCCGCAGCCTCGTCGCCGGGACGGGTGAACACCACGTCCCGCAACGACCCGACCGAACCCTGGCCCAGTTCCCGGACCAGCTCGCGGTCCAGGAAGACACAGGCCTCGTCGAACGCCGCTGCGAACACCGGGAACGCCTCATACAGTTCACGGCCCATCCCGGCACGCTGACTGCCCTGACCCGAGAACAGCAACGCCACACCAACGGCCTGCGAGGCCCGGCCACGGATCACATCCGCGACGGGCCGGTCCTCCGCAAGGGCCCGCAGACCCGCAAGCAGTTCCTCCCGGCTCTCCCCGAGTACCACGGCACGGTGCTCGAACACCGACCGCCCCGTCGCCAGGGAAAACCCCACATCAACCGGCTCCACCCCCGGCCTGCCCTCCAGGAACGCGGCGAGGTTCTGGGCCTGTTCGCGGAGCGCGTCTGCTGATTTGGCGGAGAGTATCCACGGGACAACCCCCGCACCCGGTACCGGGGTCGGCAGCGGGGTCGGTGCTGGCTGGGTGTTCTGTTCCGTGTCGGGGGTGGGGGTTTGTTCGAGGATGATGTGGGCGTTGGTGCCGGAGATGCCGAAGGAGGAGACCGCGGAGCGGCGGGGGCGGTCGGTCCGGGGCCAGGGGCGTTGTTCGGTGAGGAGTTCCACGGCTCCGCTGGTCCAGTCGACGTGCGGGGTGGGCTCGTCGATGTGGAGGGTTCTGGGCAGAGTGCCGTGGCGCATGGCCATGACCATCTTGATGACGCTGGCGACGCCGGCGGCGGCCTGGGTGTGACCGATGTTCGACTTCAGCGAGCCGAGCCACAGGGGATTGTCCTGCTGGTGGGCCTGGCCGTAGGTCGCCAGGAGTGCCTGGGCCTCGATCGGGTCGCCGAGCCTGGTACCGGTGCCGTGCGCGTCGACCGCGTCGACCTCGGCCGCCGACACCTGGGCATTGGCCAGGGCCTGACGGATCACCCGCTGCTGCGACGGACCGTTCGGAGCGGTCAGCCCGTTCGACGCACCGTCCTGATTGACCGCACTGCCCCGTACCGTCGCCAGCACCTCATGCCCATTACGCCGCGCATCCGACAACCGCTCCAACACCAACCAACCGACACCCTCTGCCCAGCCCGTGCCGTCGGCTTCCGCCGCGAATGCCTTGCACCGTCCGTCCGCCGACAGCCCACGCTGCCGACTGAACTCGACGAAGGTATTGGGTGTCGCCATGACCGTGACGCCGCCGGCCAGCGCCAAGGAGCATTCGTTCTTGCGCAGCGCCTGCCCTGCCTGGTGGAGGGCGACCAGCGACGACGAGCACGCCGTGTCCACGGTCACGGCGGGCCCTTCGAGGCCGAAAACATAGGCGATCCGGCCCGTGGCGATGCTGCCGAGACTGCCGTTGACCAGGTAACCCTCGAAACTCTTGGGTGCGGGCTTCAGCCGCGACGCGTAGTCGTTGTACATGACGCCCGCGAAGACTCCGGTGTCGCTGCCGCGCAACGTCTCCGGCACGATCCCGGCCCGCTCGAACGCCTCCCACGCCGTCTCCAGCAACAACCGCTGCTGGGGATCCATCGCGAGGGCCTCACGCGGCGAGATCCCGAAGAACTCCGCGTCGAAACCGGCCGCGCCATACAGGAAACCACCACTGCGCGTCGTCGACTTCCCGACCGCCTCGGGGTCCGGATCGTACAGATCCGCCACGTCCCAGCCCCGGTCACCCGGGAACTCCCCGACCGCGTCCACACCCCCCGCGACCAGATCCCACAAACCTTCCGGAGACACCACACCACCCGGAAAACGACAAGCCATACCGACAATCGCCAGCGGCTCATGAGCCCTGTCCTCGACATCAGCCAACTGACGACGGACCTGACGCAGATCGGCCGTTGCTCGCTTGAGGTACTCGCGGAACTTGTCTTCGGTGTTTCCCACGGGGCGGACCCTTTCGAGGCGGCCTGGCATGCGATCGGATGGAACGGTGCGGAGGGAGTCCCTCAGACTTCCTGCACGTCAATGGCGAGCGAGGGACAGCTGCGGGCCGCCTTCTGTGCTTCGGCGTGCAGGGCCGGCTCCGGCTCAGGGTTGAGCAGCACGACGACTCCGTCCTCGTCCCGCTGGTCGAACACGTCCGGGGCGGTCATCGCGCAGATTCCGGACGAGCAGCACTCTTCTTCATTGATCGTGATCAGCAGACGGCTCACCACGTCACCTCCAGTCGGTGGATTCCGAATACCGTCGCGTCCTTGAACGGAAGTTCTTCAGGAGGCGACACCAGGCGCAATTCGGGTATGCGCCTGAAGAGCGTGTTGTAGACGATTTCAAGCTCCGCACGGGCGAGGTTCTGGCCGAGACAGGCATGGACCCCGAAGCCGAAGGCGACATGGCCCGACGTCTCACGTTGCAGATTCAGCTCGCCCGGGTCGGGGAACACCCGCTCGTCGTGATTGGCGGCGGCCGCCGAGGCGATGAAGCCTTCGCCGGCCCGCACGACGACATCGCCGACCTCGATGTCCTCCAGGGCCACGCGGGCCGTGGGGTAGTCGACGATGCTGAAGTACCGCAGGAGTTCTTCGACGGCGCCTGCGGTCAGTGTCGGATCGGCCGTGATACGGGCGAGCTTCTCGGGCTCGCGCAGCAGGGCCGTCACACCGAGCGAGATCATGTTCGCGGTGGTCTCGTGACCGGCGATGAGCAGCAGTACGGCGAAGCCGGTCAGCAGCTCTTTGTCGTAGATGCCTGCCTCCCGGTACTTCACGGCGAGTCGGCTCAACAGCGCGTCGTCGGGTTCCGTGTCCTTGCTGCTGACAAGGTCTCCGAGGAATGTGAGCAGGGCACCGAAGGCGTGCTTCCGCTCATCGGGGGTGCTGGCACGGTCGAGCAGGACCTCGGTGTACTTCTGAAAGACGTCCCGGGTCTCGTAGGGCACACCCAGCAATTCGCATATGACGAGCGAGGGAACCGGAAGTGAGAGTTCCTGGACCAGATCGACCGGGCGGGAGTTCCCGGAATCCAGAATCCGGGTGATGCACTCGTCGACGATCTCCTGAATCCGAGGACGGAGCCTGCGCATCCGGCTGGCCGTGAACTCGCTGGTGACCATTCGCCGGTGCAGTGCATGCTCCGGCGAGTCCATCGAGAGCAGAAAGCCCTTTTGCGCAAAAACCCCGATGTCGGCGACGGTCGCGGGAAAGGCGGGGTGCGCCCGGTTCGAAGAGGTCGCCGGATTGCTCAGGAGGGTGCGCACATGTTCATGGCGCGTCGCCAGCCACGCTGTCCTGCCGTTCTGCAGAACGACATGGGACATCGGTTCCTCGGAACGCAGCCGCGCATATTCGGCGGGCGGGCTGAAAGGGCATGTGCGAGGCAAAGGAAAAGAAAGTTTTTCAGAGGTGCCGGGGTCGGTCATTTTGTCGACCTCTCGCTCGAACTATATGCATCCGTACGGTCAGGCTGAGAGAGCGTCGGGCAGCGTAGACATCGCTGCTTAACTCCTGCTAAATGGCGGCCGCTGCCGTCCGCCGCAGCTGCCGTGCACGCGCTCCTGCACCGATTTTCGGACGACGCTTTAGGTCGCATTAAGAGCAAGCCAAGGCCCGACCTGAAGGGTTACGAGCCGAACGGGTGGGCGCATGTAGGTCGGGCTGCCCCCCATGCACCGGTGCCCGGGTAGTTCGAGGGGATGGCTCTGCATGCCGACGACGGAAGACAAGCTCCGCGAGTACCTCAAGCGTGTGACGACCGATCTGCAGCAGACGCGTCGTCAGTTGGCTGATGTCGAGGACAGGGCTCATGAGCCGCTGGCGATTGTCGGTATGGCTTGTCGTTTTCCGGGTGGTGTGGTGTCTCCGGAAGGTTTGTGGGATCTGGTCGCGGGGGGTGTGGACGCGGTCGGGGAGTTCCCGGGTGACCGGGGCTGGGACGTGGCGGATCTGTACGATCCGGACCCCGAGGCGGTCGGGAAGTCGACGACGCGCAGTGGTGGTTTCCTGTATGGCGCGGCCGGGTTCGACGCGGAGTTCTTCGGGATCTCGCCGCGTGAGGCACTCGCGATGGATCCCCAGCAGCGGTTGTTGCTGGAGACGGCGTGGGAGGCGTTCGAGCGGGCCGGGATCGTGCCGGAGACGTTGCGCGGCAGCGACACCGGAGTCTTCGTTGGGGCCATTCCCCAGGACTACGCCCCCGAGGTCGGCCAGGTGCCCGGCGATGTCGAGGGCTACGTCGGCTCAGGCGTTCTGACCAGCGTCGCATCGGGCCGTATCGCGTACACCCTGGGGCTCGAAGGGCCCGCGGTCTCCGTGGACACGGCGTGCTCCGCGTCGCTCGTCGCCCTGCACATGGCGGCGCAGTCCCTGCGCAAGGGCGAGACCTCGCTCGCGCTGGCCGGCGGCGTGACCGTGATGTCCGCACCTCGCATCTTCGTCGAGTTCAGTCGGCAGCGTGGGCTGTCGGCGGACGGACGGTGCAAGGCATTCGCGGCAGGAGCCGACGGCACCGGCTTCTCCGAAGGTGTCGGTTGGTTGGTGTTGGAGCGGTTGTCGGATGCGCGGCGTAATGGGCATGAGGTGCTGGCGACGGTACGGGGCAGTGCGGTCAACCAGGACGGTGCGTCGAACGGGCTGACCGCTCCGAACGGTCCGTCGCAGCAGCGGGTGATCCGTCAGGCCCTGGCCAATGCCCAGGTGTCGGCGGCCGAGGTCGACGCGGTCGACGCGCACGGCACCG
>NZ_JBCEWQ010000272.1:0-5676 GCF_038448545.1 Streptomyces sp. CLV115 | reverse complement strand
GCCCGTCCCCGGTCCGCCGGTCCGCCCCGGCCCGTCCGCCTCCGGTCCGCCGGACGGCCCCGCCCGCTGGCGGGGTTCCGCAGCCGCCACGACACTGAAGCGGTGCGCCCGGCAACAGTTACGGCAGCAGCCGTCACCACGATCCTCGGCGTCGGTGCGGCAGCGGTCGCGGCCGGCCGGTACGCCAGCGACGCCGCCCTCAGGGCGTCCGGACGGCCCCTCCCCGCCGACCGCAGACTCACCGTGCACGCCACGGCGGCCGGGCAGGTCACCCTGACCCGCTCCCTCACCGCCCTGCGGCCCGGCACGTACGGACTGACGGCCAAGGACGTCCACGCCGTGGTCGGCCCGGTGATCGAGCACGCCCACCACGCCCCCGACACCGTCGTCCGCCGGCTGGAACGCGTCGACCGCGGCAGCCTGGAGACCGGCGCCAAGGTCCGCGTCACCCCGCAGCTGCACAGCGGCGACCCGTCCTCGGCCCTGGGCCTGGGCCACCGGGACGTCGAGATCCCCGGCGAACTCGGCACCCTGCCCGCCTGGTTCCTGCCCGGCCCCCGCGACACCTGGGTCATCACCGTGCACGGCATCGGCACCACCCGGGAACACCCCATGAACATCATGAGGTTCCTGCACGCCCTGCGGCTGCCCGTGCTCGACCTGGCCTACCGCGGCGACGCCGGAGCCCCGAGGCCCCCCGACGGCCTCGCTCATCTCGGCGAATCCGAGTGGCGCGACCTGGACGCCGCGATCCGCTTCGCCGTGCGGTACGGAGCCGAGAAGGTCGTCCTGCACGGCTGGTCCACCGGCGCCTCCATGGCGCTGCTCGCGACCGTCAACTCCGCGCTGCGCGACCGGATCTGCGGTCTCGTCCTGGACTCCCCGGTGCTGGACTGGGCCACCACGCTGCGTGCCCTGGCCCTCGCCCGCGGCGTCCCGTCCGCCCTGCTGCCGCTCGCCGTCCGCGCCGCCGAGGGGCAGACCGGACTGCACGGCGCCCGGCTGCTGGACGGCTCCCTCGCCCCGGCGCTGCACGTGCCGACCCTGATCTTCCACGGGCCCGACGACCGGATCGCCCCCTGGCAGCCCTCCCGCGACCTCGCCGCCCGCCGCCCGGACCTGATCGCCCTGCACGCCGTGGAGCAGGCTCCGCATGCGGCGATGTGGAACGCCGACCCGGCGCACTACGAAGAGACCCTGCGCCGCTTCCTCACGCCCCTGATGTGACCCGATGCGAGGGATCGGGCGGTTGGTCCCGGGCCCCGTCCCACCGGTCCCCACCGGGAATTCGGGTTCCGTTTGGGCTTTCGGGCCGTCAGGAGCAAGACTGCTCCCCGTGACGTCCCGTAACCCGCGCGACTCCAGGCTGCGACTTGTCCGCCCGCGACCCCTTGCCACCGCTCGCAAGGCCGTGACCACCCGGCGCACCAGGCCGGCACCCCGCCCACCGGAGGGCACCCCACCCCGGTCGGAACTGGCCCGGCAGGCCAGGACGGCCCTCGCCGACGCCGTACGGATCGCCCGCTGGGCGGCCGACGGCGCGATCCCCGGCGCACCACCGCTCGCCGCCCAGGCGCTCCAACGGGCCGCGGCAGCCCTGGAATTGTCCCCGGCCCAGGTGCGCTACGGCTGGGACCGGGCCCGGCTCGCCGGCCTCGTCGAACTGCACGGCGAGACCGCACGCCCCGGCTGGCGGCTGCGCGCCTGGGACCGCGACGACTCCGCCGTGCTCCGCGGCTGGGTGGCGCTCTTCGACGCCTGGTCGCTGGTCCACCCGGCGCCCGCGGACATCGAGTCCACCGCGGTCGCCGAGGCGGTCGAGGCCGTGCCGCAGGTCCTCTCCCTGCTCCAGCTCTCGGCCGGCCCGGTCACCGTGCCCGCCCTGCTGGACCTGCTCGGCCAGCGCGTCGCGGAACTGCGCGAGGAGCGCTGCGAGGTGCCCTACGGCCCCCAGCCGCTGCCCGTACCGGCCGAGACCGCGCCCCCCGCGCACCCCGCCGCCCTGGTGGCGCTCCTGCTGGACTGGGCCCTGGAGGGCCTGGCCGCCGTCGGAGCACTCACCCTCGGCGCCGGCCACGCCACCCTCACCCCGCTCGGCAACTGGGCGGTCTGGGTCAAGCTGGAACAGATCTGCGTCGCGGCCCAGAGCCCGGCCGGGAACATCGAGCAGTCCGCCGCCGACATGCTGCTCGGCTGCGCCCGGCTCACCCCCGGCCCGGCCCGCGACGAATACCGCGCCTGGCTGGCCGCCCGTCCCGTCGGCAGCGCCGTCGCGGAGCTCCTCGCCGTCGCCCGCGGCGAGGACGCGCTCCTGCGGGGGCTCGCCTTCGAGGCGCTCCGGGTCGTCGGCGCCCCGGCCGAGCCCGAGGTGCGCTCCGTCGTCGCCGACCCCTCGCTGCGCCCCTACGCGCTGCTCTGGCTGGCCGAGTACGACGGAGCCGACCCCGAGGACGCCCAGGACGTGCTCAGCCGGGAGGAGGCCACCTGGCTCTGGGTCGACACGGCGGCCGCCGTCGCCGACCACGGCGAGACCGGGCTGCTGGTCCGCCACCTCGACTCGGCCGTCCAGGGCACGGTGCCGGCCCTGCTGGACGAGGTACGCGCCGTCGGCCACCCGCGCACCGTGCAGGTGCTGGTGGCGCTGGCCGCCGCGCACCCGGACCCGGCGCTGGCCAAGGCGGTGCGCCGGGCCGCGTTCCAGGTCCACACCGGCGGCGCCTGACACCCCCGCGCCGGACGGGCCCGCCCCGGGCCCGTCCGGCGGATCGGGGCCCGCTCGCGCTCAGGCCTCGTCGGCCCGGTCCGCCGCCCCCGGCGCGTACGTACCGAAGCTCCACACATTGCCCTCGGCGTCCCGCGCCATGTAGTCGCGCGAGCCGTAGTCCTGATCGGTGGGCGGCATCAGGATCTCCACCCCGTGCTCCACCGCCCGGGCATGGTGCTCGTCGACCTCGTCGACCACGACGTAGACACCGGCCGGGCCCGCGCCCCGCATCGCCTCGGCGAACACGCCCTCGCGGCCCTTGGAGCCCAGCATCACCCTGCCGTTGCCGCAGGACAGCTCGGCGTGGAGCACCTGCCCGCCCGCGCCCTCGTACACCGCTTCCTCGGTGAAGCCGAGGCCCTCCGTCAGCGTCCTGATCGCGGCCTTCGCGTCGTCGTACAGAATCGTCGGATAGATCGTCGGAACGCCGGCCGGTGCGCCTGCCATGACGCTCACCCCTTTCGCACTCCCGTGACTTTCGTACTCCCGTGACCCGGTTCTGTGATCCGCGTCTCAGTCTTCCATCCGCCACCGACAGCGGCCCGGCACGGCCGCGGACCTCAGCGGAAGGTGTTGCAGTCGGCCATGTCGCCGCTGCGGAAGCCGGTGGTGAACCACTGCTGGCGCTGCGCGGCCGAGCCGTGCGTCCAGGACTCCGGAGTCACCCGGCCCTGGAACTTCTCCTGGATCCGGTCGTCGCCGACCGCGGCCGCCGCGTCGAGCCCGTCCCGGATGTCCGCCTGCGTCAGCGAGGTGATCAGCGGCCGGCCGGTCGACTCGTCCGGCGTGGTCGTCGCGTGGTGCGCCCAGACCCCGGCGTAGCAGTCCGCCTGGAGCTCCACCCGGACCGCGTTGCTGTCCGAGCCGGTCCGGCCGTCCTGGGACCGGTTCAGCGTCCCCATCAGGTCCTGCACATGGTGTCCGTACTCATGGGCGACGACGTAGGCCTGGGCGAACGGGCCGCCACTGGAGCCGAACTTCGTCCGCAGCTCGTCGAAGAACCCCAGGTCCAGATAGACCTGCCGGTCGCCCGGGCAGTAGAACGGCCCGACCGCCGAGGTCGCGGAGCCACACGCGGTGCCGATCCGGTCGCTGAACAGGACCGTGCGCGACGGCGTGTACGTGCCCCGGCGCCGCTGGAACTCCTGCCGCCAGAAGTCCTGCACGCTGTTGACCACCGCCACCGTCCGGCAGTCGTCCCTGGTGTTCGCGTCCTTCCCGGTGCGGCAGGACTGCTGCACCTGCGCCGCCGTCGACGCGGTCGGCGCCGTGGCCGGGCCGCCGTCCGACAGGCCGAGCTGCTCCGGGCCGACGCCGAAGAGCAGCCCCAGGATCAGTGCGACGAGACCGGCGATGCCGCCGCCCACGGTGGCCCTGCCGCCCGGGATCCGGCTGCCGCGCACATCCTTGACCTCGGACGTGTCCAGGTCGGCGTCGTCGTCGAACTGCATGGGGCACCACCCTCCGCTGCGGCCGCGGTGGTCTCACCACCTCCGCCGAGTATCGGCCGGTTCGAAACGCAATGCCCCTTTTGGTCGCGCGGTGGAGTGGGGCGGCGACGCCGGGCGACCGTCCGGCAAGTGCCGTGGACGCATGCGGAAAAGCAGTTGCACACCGCCAGTAGAATGGCCCGCATGGCAATTCTCCTTGTGCATTAGCGGCGTCGAGACACCTCCGCCCTCGTCCCGTCCGCCGTCCAACCCGCCCTGGAGTTTTACCGTGATCACCGCTTCCGGCATCGAGCTGCGTGCCGGCGCCCGCATTCTCATCGAGTCCGCCTCCTTCCGTGTCGCCAAGGGCGACCGCATCGGCCTCGTCGGCCGCAACGGAGCGGGCAAGACCACCCTCACCAAGTGCCTCGCGGGCGAGGGCAGCCCCGTCGGCGGCACCATCACCCGCTCCGGCGAGGTGGGCTACCTCCCGCAGGACCCCCGCACCGGCGACCTCGACGTGCTGGCCCGCGACCGGATCCTCTCCGCCCGCGGCCTCGACGAGATCCTGCGCAAGATGCGGGAGAACGAGGAGCGGATGGCGACCGGCAAGGGCGCCACCCGCGAGAAGGCGATGAAGAAGTACGAGCGCCTGGAGACGGAGTTCCTCACCAAGGGCGGATACGCCGCCGAGGCCGAGGCCGCCACCATCGCCGCCGCGCTCAGCCTGCCCGACCGGGTGCTCGGACAGCCGCTCCATACGCTCTCCGGCGGTCAGCGCCGCCGCGTCGAGCTGGCCCGCATCCTCTTCTCGGACGCCGACATCCTGCTGCTCGACGAGCCGACCAACCACCTCGACGCCGACTCGATCGTCTGGCTGCGCGACTACCTCAAGACCTACCGCGGCGGCTTCATCGTGATCTCCCACGATGCCGAGCTCGTCGAGACGGTCGTCAACAAGGTCTTCTACCTCGACGCCAACCGCTCGCAGATCGACATCTACAACATGGGCTGGAAGCTCTACCAGCAGCAGCGCGAGGCCGACGAGAAGCGCCGCAAGCGCGAGCGGCAGAACGCCGAGAAGAAGGCCGCGGCCCTCAACTCGCAGGCCGACAAGATGCGCGCGAAGGCCACCAAGACCGTCGCCGCGCAGAACATGGCCAAGCGTGCCGAGCGGCTGCTCTCCGGCCTGGAGGCCGTCCGGGTCTCCGACAAGGTCGCCAAGCTCCGCTTCCCCGAGCCCGCACCGTGCGGCAAGACCCCGCTGATGGCGGAGGGCCTGTCCAAGTCGTACGGCTCGCTGGAAATCTTCACCGATGTGGACCTCGCCATCGACAAGGGCTCCCGGGTCGTCATCCTCGGCCTCAACGGCGCGGGCAAGACCACCCTCCTCCGGCTCCTCGGCGGCGAGAAGACCCGTCTCGCCCTGGCGACCCTGGTGGTCTCCTCCGCCAATGTGCTGCTGCTGGACGAGCCGACCAA
>NZ_JBCEWQ010000271.1:0-5691 GCF_038448545.1 Streptomyces sp. CLV115 | reverse complement strand
GGCCGGGGCGCTGCCGGCCGACGCCCGTACCGTCTGAGGCCGGACGACGTCGTTCACGGCCGGGGGGTGGGTTCGAACCAGGTGGGCTCGTCGGTCATGGACTGCTTGATCCGGAAGAGCCCGAACTCGTTCAGCGGCGGCAGCGCGTCCACCGGGAACCAGCCCACCTCCAGCGACTCGTCGTCGTTGACGCGTGCCTCGCCGCCGGTCGCCCGGCAGCGGAAGGTGACGTCGAGGTACTGGCAGCGGTCGCCGTTCGCGTACTGCACGGGCTCCAGGGCCTGGGTGAGCACCACCCGCTCCGCGACGCAGTGCACGCCCGTCTCTTCGTGCACCTCGCGTTCCGCCGTCGCCGCCGGCTGTTCTCCCGGCTCGCAGATGCCGCCGATGACCGACCATTTGCCGGTGTCGGAACGGCGTCCGAGCAGCACTCTGCCCTCGTCGTCGAAGACGATCGCGGTGACGCCCGGCAGCAGGAGCAGTTGCTGTCCCGCGGTGGCGCGGATCTCGCGGATGAAATCAGGAGTTGCCATGGGCCCGACCCTACGTGGTGTGCCGGGGCGTCACCGGGCGCGCCGGCTCCGTACCGCGCGGACGGCGACCAGGCCGAGCCCTGCCACGGCGATCAGCACGAGCACACCCTCGGGGAGCGCGCCCATCCGGGTCGCGGGTGTCAGCGAGGACCTCAGCGGCACCTCGTCCACGAGCGCGTCCGGGGTGAACAGCTTCGTCTTCTCGACGATCTTCCCGTCCGGGCGGATGACGGCGCTGACCCCGCTGGTGACGGGGACGACGACGGACCGGCTGTGCTCGACCGCCCGCACCCTGGACATGGCCAGCTGCTGGTAGGTCATCTCGCTGCGGCCGAAGGTGGCGTTGTTGCTCGGTACGGCGATCAGCTGGCCGCCGTGCATGACGGTGTCCCGTACGGCGCCGTCGAACGCGGCCTCGTAGCAGGTCACGAGCCCCACGTTCGTCCCCGCCAGGTCGAAGACCCCGACCTTCTTCCCGGGGCCGAAGTCGCGCTGCACCCGGTCCACGTCGGAGCTGAAGATCCGCGCTACGGAGCGCATCGGCATGTACTCGCCGAACGGCTGGATGTGGCGCTTGTCGTACGTGTCGACGGGGCCCTTCTTCGGATCCCACTGGATGAGGGTGTTGCGCAGGTTCCCGCTGTCGGGTTCGACCACCGCGCCGATCACGGTGGGCACGCCGATCGCCTTCACCGCGTCGTCGATCACGATCCGGGCGTCGGCGTTGCGGTACGGGTCGAGGTCGGAGGAGTTCTCCGGCCACAGCACGAAGTCGGGCTGCGGCACCTTGCCCTCCTTCACCTCCTGGGCGAGCTGCTCGGTGCGGCGCACATGGTTGTCCAGGACGGCGCGGCGCTGGGAGTTGAAGTCGAGTCCGAGCCGGGGCACGTTGCCCTGGATCGCGGCGACGGTGGCGGTGCCGTCCTCGGCCGAGTCGTCGACGAGGGGCAGCGCGGCGAACGCTCCGGCGACGGGCACCAGGACGGTCGCGGCCGCGGCGGCGACGGCTGCCGCGGGCAGCGTGCCGGTGCGCCGGTGGGCGCGGAACCGGAGCACCGCTTCGCAGAGCCCGAAGCCGCACAGCACCACCGCGAAGGAGAGCAGCGGCGTGCCTCCCAGGGCCGCGAGCGGCAGGAACACACCGTCCGCCTGGCCGAAGGCGATCTTGCCCCACGGGAAGCCGCCGAACGGCACCCTCGCCCGGACCGCCTCGTCGAGTACCCAGACCGCAGCGGCCCACAGCGGCCAGCAGGCGAGGCGGCTGACTGCGGCGATCCCGATGCAGCCGACCGCGATGAACAGCGCCTCGGCGGTGGCCAGGGCCAGCCACGGCACCGGGCCGACCTCCTCGCCGGTCCAGTGCAGCAGCGGCAGCATGAAGCCCAGCCCGGCGAGCAGGCCGAGCCCGAATCCGGCGCGGAGCCGGCGTCGGTGCAGCACCCAGCCGAGCAGGGCGAATCCGGGCAGCACCAGCCACCACAGGGGTCGTGGCGGGAAGCTCAGATACAGCAGGACGCCCGCGATCACCGCGGCGGCCGGCCGTACCAGGCGTCGCTTGCGGGACACGGGGGGCGAGGCCGGCTGCGCGGCGTCGACTGAGGTGATGGTGGCGCTCACCCGGCGGATTCTACGGTGGCCGTCTGTGTGCCCGGCAGCCCCGCCCGCGTGGTGGAACCCTTCGTACCGGATCGTTCCGTCGCTCTCCCGTACGGATCCGGTTGCCCGTCGTCCGGGGTCAGGCTCCGGCCGTGGCGCCGGTCGCCGGCAGGTGCAGGCGTTCGCGGATGAACCGGACACCCGCCTCGGCGTCGTCGACCGTGATGGTGAACGTCCTGCCGTCACCGAGCCTGAGCACCAGGCCCTCGCCCCTGCGGACCACCACGGCCGTGCCCTGCTCGGGGCGCCAGCGGTAGCCCCAGCCGCCCCATTGGCGCGGGGTGACCTCGGGGGCGAATTCCGCGCCCACCACGTGGGTGAGCAGGATCCGGCGGCGCGGGACGCCCATGTGGCCGCAGCGCACCTCCAGGGCGTCGCCGTCGACCCTGACGGCGACGTTCACGAAGGCGAGGGTGCCGAACAGCATGAGCAGTCCGGCGGCGACACAACCGATCACGGACATCAGCAGCGGGGCGATCCCGGAGGTCCAGTTGGAGGTGACGGCCAGCTGGACGCCGAGTGCCAGACAGGCCGCGCCCGCGGCCGCGAGCACCCACTGGGCCCGGTTGGTGGCCCGGCCGATCCAGACGGCGGAGCGGGCGTCGGCTCCGTTGTACCGGGGGTTTCGGGGGTGGTCCCTCATGTCAAGCAGCGTACTGAAGAATGCGCACGCCGGGGATGGGCAGAACGGCGCGCGCCGGGTCAGAGGGCCGGGCTGACCGCCCCCAGCAGACGCCCCTCGGCGTAGGCCAGAGCGGCCTCCGGCAGGTCGGCGGGGCGGCCGCTGAGGATCACGGCGAGTCCTGCGGACGGTTCGGCCGACGGAGCGGGTTCGGCACCGATCCGGCGCAGTGCCTGGGCGGCGACGGCGCCCGCGGAACCGTGCAGCGCGACGGGCGCCGGACCCGGCTGCCGTACGGCGGCACGGATGCGTTCGGCGACCAGTTCGTAGTGGGTGCAGCCCAGGACCACGGCCCGGACGTCGCGCGGGGTGCGGGCGGCGGCAGTGGCGATGGCGAGGTCGATCGCGGTCTCGTCCGCGTTCTGCACGGCGTCGGCGAGACCGGGGCAGGGCACCTCGGTGACCTCGACGGAGCCGGCGAATTCACGGATGAGTCCGCGCTGGTACGGGCTGCCGGTGGTGGCGGGCGTGGCCCAGATCGCGACCGGGCCGCCGCCGGCGACGGAGGGCTTGATCGCGGGGACGGTGCCGATGACCGGCAGCGTGGCTTCGAGCTCGGCGCGGAGGGCCGGCAGGGCGTGCACGGAGGCCGTGTTGCAGGCGACGATCAGCGCGTCCGGCCGGTGGGCGGCGGCCGCGCGGGCCACGTCGAGCGCGTGGGCGGTCACGTCTTCGGGGGTACGCGGTCCCCAGGGCATGCCGTCGGGGTCGGAGGAGAGCACCAGATCGGCGTCGGGCCGCAGTCGTCGTACCGCGGCGGCTGCCGCGAGCAGGCCGATTCCTGAGTCCATGAGCGCGATCTTCACCCGGTCACCATAGTCGACCGCCCTTGCGGTTCTGTCCCGGTGGGGCAGACTGCGGCGAATGAGCGCCGTTGCCTGGATCGCCGTGGGTTCGCTGGCCGCATGGGTGTGGCTGCTGCTGGGACAAGGGTTCTTCTGGTGGACCGACCAGCGGCTGCCCCGCCGGAAGGCCCCCGCCCGCTGGCCGTCCGTCGCGATCGTGGTGCCCGCGCGCGACGAGGCCGACATGCTGCCGGTGAGCCTGCCGTCGCTGCTGGCGCAGGACTATCCGGGGCGGGCGGAGGTCTTCCTCGTCGACGACTGCAGCAAGGACGGGACCGGGGACGTGGCCCGTGCGCTGTCCGTGCGGTTCGGGGGGCTGCCGGTGACGGTCGTCTCGCCGGGCGAGCCCGGGCCGGGCTGGACGGGCAAGCTGTGGGCGGTCCGGCACGGGATCTCGCTGGCCCGGACCAGGGAGCCGGACTATCTGCTGCTGACCGACGCCGACATCGCGCACGAGCCTGACAGCCTGCGGGAGCTGGTGGCCGCCGCCGAGTCGGGCGGCTTCGACCTGGTCTCGCAGATGGCCCGGCTGCGGGTGTCGAGCCTCTGGGAGCGGCTGGTCGTGCCCGCCTTCGTGTACTTCTTCTCGCAGCTCTATCCGTTCCGGTGGGTGAACCGGGCGGGTGCCCGGACGGCCGCGGCGGCCGGTGGCTGTGTGCTGCTGCGGACCGGGGCGGCGGAGCGGGCGCGGGTGCCGGAGTCGATCCGGCAGGCGGTGATCGACGACGTGTCGCTGGCGCGGGCGGTGCAGCGCAGCGGCGGGCGGATCTGGCTGGGGCTCGCCGAGCGGGTGGACAGCGTACGGCCGTATCCGCGGCTGGCGGACCTGTGGCGGATGGTGTCGCGGAGCGCGTACGCCCAGTTGCGGCACAGTCCGGCGCTGCTGCTGGGCACGGTGCTGGGGCTCGCGCTGGTCTATCTGGTCCCGCCGGTCGCGCTCGTGACCGGGCTGCTGACCGGTGACCCGGTGGCGGCCCGGGCGGGCGGGCTGGCGTGGGCGGTGATGTCGGCGACGTATCTGCCGATGCTGCGCCACTACCGGCAGTCGCTGTGGTCGGCGCCGTTGCTGCCGTTCACCGCGGCGCTCTATCTGCTGATGACGGTCGATTCGGCGGTGCAGCACCACCGGGGCCGCGGCGCGGCCTGGAAGGGGCGTACGTACGCCCGTCCCGAGGCCGCGCCGGACCGGTGAGCCGAGCCGGCGGTGGGCCGGCGGCGGCAGGGCCGTCCGGACCGCCGGGGGGTCATTTGCGGCCGGGCGTCCAGTTCATGCCCCACCCGTAGGCGTAGTCGATGGTGCGCTGCGGGCTCACTCCGCGCTCGGGGACGAGGTAGCGGGCCTCGCGCTGCACCGTGAGGTCTCCCCCGTTGCTGGTCAGGAGCGCCAGCGCGCAGACCGTGGACGGGACGGTGCACTCGTCGAGCGAGAACTCGATCGGTGCGCCGTGCTGGGGCTGGAGAGTGACGCTCGCGTGGAGATCGGCGAAGCTCCGGGCGCCTTCGTAGATGGTGACGAAGATCAGGACCCGCCGGAGCTTGTTCTTGTGGTCGAGGTTGACGGTGAGGTTCTCGCCGGTGGCGACGGCGCCGGTGCGGTCGTCCCCGTCGAGGTGGATGTAGGGAGGGTGCTGGAGAGCGCCGAACGCGTTCCCCAGCGCCTGCACGACTCCCTTGCGGCCGTCGGTCAGTTCGTAGAGGGCGCAGAGGTCGAGATCGAGGTCCGAGTGGTTGGCGACCGCTCTGCCGAGTTTGCTTCCCCAGCCCTTGAACTGTTTGCGCACTTCCCAGTTGAGATTGACACGAAGCGCTCCGGAAGTGCCGCCCTGTTTGGCGAGGGAGACCGACGGCGCGTCCTTGGTGAGCGTCACCTTGCTGAGGCGGACGGGTGCGGTGGCGGGAGGCGCCGGGGGTGCCGTCGCTGAGCACGGTGCCGAGGGTGGCCAGGCGGCCGTTGACCCGGGCGCCGATGCAGTTG
>NZ_JBCEWQ010000270.1:0-5702 GCF_038448545.1 Streptomyces sp. CLV115 | reverse complement strand
GTCACCGCCCGGTCCGCAGCCGCAGGACCCACCGCGCCCGTCACGGGCGACTCGGCAGCGGGAAACAGGGCAGCAGGAAGCAGTGCAACGGCAGGCCCTGCGGCGGTCAGCCCCGCGGCGGCGGTCGCGGCGGCCGCGGCCACGACCGCCGGCGACGAGGACGCCGCGATCGCCGTCACGACCGAGGGGCTGCCCGTCTGGCTCGACCCCGTGGCCAGTGCCGCGCGGACCATCGAGCCCGACCAGCTCAGCCGCTTCCTGCCGCCGGAGAGCGGCGCCGGGCGGCAGTCCGCCGTGCTCGTGCTGTTCGGCGAGGGTGAGCGCGGCCCCGAGCTGCTCCTCATGGAGCGATCCGGAAGCCTGCGTTCCCACGCCGGACAGCCCTCCTTCCCCGGTGGCTCCCTGGATCCGGAGGACGGCGACCAGGCGACGACGGGGCCGCTCAGGGCCGCGCTGCGGGAGGCCAGGGAAGAGACCGGTCTCGATCCGCGCGGGGTCCAGCTCTTCGGTGTGCTGCCCCGGCTCTACATCCCCGTGAGCGGCTTCGTCGTGACACCGGTCCTCGGCTGGTGGCGCTCGCCGAGCCCGGTCGGCGTCGTCGATCCGGGTGAGACGGCCCGGGTCTTCACCGTCCCCGTGGCGGATCTCACGGATCCGGCCAACCGCGCGACCGCGGTCCACCCGAGCGGTCACCGGGGTCCGGCATTTCTGGTCGAATCCGCCCTGGTCTGGGGTTTCACCGCCGGGGTGATCGACCGGATTCTGCACTTCGCCGGCTGGGAGCGCCCCTGGGACAGGGCCAAGCAGGTGCCGCTCGACTGGCGCGCATGACAGTCTGACTCCCGTGCTGCGCTGTCCGGCCCCGCCCGGAGCCAGCCGAAGGAGAACGGGCCCGGTGACGAATCTGCGAGGCTATAGACGGTGAACGTGCTGGACATCCTGCTGCTGGCCGGCGCCGTGTGGTTCGCGGTCATCGGCTACCGACAGGGGTTCGTCGTCGGCATCCTGTCGGTGATCGGGTTCCTGGGCGGCGGCCTCGTCGCCGTCTATCTGCTGCCGATCCTGTGGGACCAGCTGACGGACGGCTCCGAGGTCTCGTCGACGGCTGCCGTCGTCGCCGTCGTCATCGTGATCGTCTGTGCCTCGGTGGGCCAGGCATTCACCACCCACCTGGGCAACAAGCTCCGCCGGTACATCACCTGGTCGCCCGCGCGCGCCCTCGACGCCACCGGTGGCGCCCTGGTCAACGTCGTCGCGATGCTGCTGGTCGCCTGGCTGATCGGCTCCGCGCTGGCCGGCACCACGCTGCCGACGCTGGGCAAGGAGGTCCGCAGCTCCTCGGTCCTGCTCGGCATCTCCCGGGTGATGCCGACGCAGGCCTCCACCTGGTTCACGGACTTCTCGTCGGTCCTCGCCCAGAACGGCTTCCCGCAGGTCTTCAGCCCGTTCGCCAACGAGCCGATCACCGAGGTCAAGGCCCCGGACCCGGCGCTGGTCGGCAGCCCCGTCGCGGCCCGCGCCAAGAAGTCCATCGTCAAGGTCGTCGGCACGGCCCCGGGCTGCGGCAAGGTCCTCGAAGGCACCGGCTTCGTCTTCTCCGACCGCCGGGTGATGACCAACGCGCACGTCGTCGGAGGCGTCGACGAGCCGACCGTCCAGATCGGCGGCCAGGGCCGGGTGTACGACGCGAAGGTCGTCCTGTACGACTGGCGGCGCGACATCGCCGTGCTCGACGTACCGGACCTCGACGCGAAGCCGCTGCGGTTCGCCGGCCCCGACAGCGACGCCCGGACGGGGAACAGTGCCATCGTCGCGGGGTTCCCGGAGAACGGCTCGTACGACGTACGGGCGGCGCGGGTCCGGGGCCGTATCAACGCGGGCGGACCGGACATCTACCACCGGGGCACCGTCCACCGCGATGTGTACTCGCTCTACGCGACGGTCCGTCAGGGCAACTCCGGCGGACCGCTGCTGACCCCGGCGGGTGAGGTGTACGGCGTCGTGTTCGCCAAGTCGCTCGACGACCCCGACACCGGGTACGCGCTGACGGCCGACGAGATCCGCCAGGACATCGCACGCGGCCGCGCTGCCAACCAGCAGGTCGACAGCCAGGTGTGCGCGCTCTGAGCGCCTGCTGAGGTCCGCCGGGCGCCTGCGGTGTGCCCGCTGAGCGCCGGGTCCGGGTCCGGGTCCGGGTCCGGGTCCGGGTCAGAGCATGGCCCGGGTGCGGCACGGCCGTCGAGGCGCGGCCCGTCGAGACCGGGCGAAGTGCGGTGAAGTCCCGCCCGGCCGGTGAGCGTTCACCGGCCGACCGGGGCGGACATCATCCGCGTGGATGGCGCAGCCGCGCCGAGACCCAGCGGGCCCTGCGGCGCAGAATGCGCGGAATACCGAGCTGGGGATCGTGCAGAACCTGCATATCGTGCACCCGGCCCTGGGGGCCGCCCCCCTCATGAGTGCTCGGACTCGCCGTGGCGGTCGAGCGGCGGTTGCGTGCTGCGTCACCGAAGTCGTGCGTCCAGCCCATACCGGGACGTCTGCCCGTGCCTCATGGTCGGTAACCGCCCATCCGTCAGCCAATTGGCCTATGCGCCGGGCAATTGGCCGTTCGACGGACAACTGTGCCTCTGCGGCTACCGGTCGGGCTCCGGATCCTTGAGCCAGTTGATGAGTTCGGCCGAGAACCCGTCCGGGTCCTCCTCGTGGGGGAAGTGTCCCAGACCGTCGAAAAGTCGCCAACGGTAGGGAGCTTCGACATACTCGCCGGACCCCGCCGCGCTTCGGGTGCGGATCGCCGGATCGAGTGAACCGTGCAGATGCAGAGTCGGTACCCGCACGGGCAGTTTCATCCGCCGGTTGAACTGGATGCCGTCCGGACGGGCGAGGGACCGCACCATCCAGCGGTACGGCTCGATCGAGCAGTGCGCCGTCGACGGGATGCACATCGCGCGCCGGTAGACGTCCACCGTCGCGTCGTCGGGGAACTCCGGGGTCCGGGGGCCCGCCCATTCGTGGATCAGCCGGCCGACCAACGCCGCGTCGTCCGCGACGAGCTGACGTTCCGGAACCCACGGACGCTGGAAGCCCCAGATGTACGAGCCGGCCCGGGACTGCGCGAAGTCGGAGAGCATCGACGAACGCCAGCGGCGCGGATGCGGCATTGAGGAGACCACGAGGCGGCGCACCAGCTTCGGACGCATCACCGCGGCGGTCCAGGCGAGGTAGCCGCCCATGTCATGGCCGACCAGGGCCGCGTCCGGTTCGCCGAGCGAGCGGATCACGCCGGTGATGTCGAGCGCCAGGTTGGCGGGGTCGTAACCCCGGGGCGTACGGTCGCTGCCGCCGACCCCGCGCAGGTCCATCGCCACGGCCCGGAAGCCGGCGTCGGCCAGCGCGGTGAGCTGGTGGCGCCAGGTCCACCAGAACTGCGGGAAGCCGTGCAGCAGCAGCACCAGCGGCCCCTCGCCGAGCTCGGCGATGTGGAAACGGGCGCCGTTGGCCGCCACGTCCCGGTGGGTCCACGGCCCGTCGATCCGCACGGGCCCACCGGAGGCCGCCGGGACGGGTGCGCCGGTCGAGCCGGCCGGCCCCGTCGAGTCGGGTGAGTCGGGTGGGTTCGCAGGGCCTGTGGTGCTGCCCGAGCCTGCCCGGTCGCCCCTGTCCGCAGGGGTTGCCTGATTTTTCGGGCCTACGGGGCCTACCGGGCCGAATGCGCTGGAATCGGGGACCGTCATGTGGACGAGCGTGCCACAGAGGAGCCCTTGTCCTGGACCGGAGCCTTCTCGATGGCCTTGCCCGTCAGCGTGCTGCCGGAGGCAGCCGGAAGGCTCGTTCCCGCCGGGACGGCGGGCCGCGGGTGCGGCTTGACGCCCTGCAGCACGGCGGCCGTCTGCTTGGCCGACGCGATGGACTTCTCCGGCGGCTTGACCTTCTTGAACTTGAGCCGGCCGATCAGCCCCAGCAGGACCGCCAGGAGGAAGAACCCGCCGGCCACGATCAGGAACGACCACGCCAGGCCCATCCCCAGGTTGTGGATTCCGTAGGCGGCCGCGAAGCTCAGCATCGGCATCATGAACAGAAGCAGTGCGCCCGCGGCGATGAACGCCCCACTGCCGATCGCCCCGCGCTTGACGTCCTGCCGGACCTCGGCCTTGGCCAGGGCGATCTCGTCGTGCACCAGTGCGGACATCTCCGCCGTCGCCGAGGCCACCAGCTGCCCGAGACTGCGGTCGGCGCTGCCCGCGTTGTTGCCGGGGTCGCTCATCCCTGACTCCCTCTCCAGTCCTGCTGCTGAACACATCTGCTGTCAGATCATGCCGGACTGTCCGGCTCGTTGCTCGCCGCCCCCGCCAGTTGGGCAAGGCGGCGATGCTCGGCCGCCTTCTTCTCGTGGATCGCGGCCATCCGCAGGTGGTACGCCGGGTCGCCCTGTTCGTAGATGTCGGGCACCCCGTCCTGGTCCTCGTCGAGCTCCTCCGCCTCGTGCAGCTCCCGGTGTCTGCGTACCCGCAGTTTGAGCAGTACACCGGAGAACACGGCGGCCGTCAGGGAACCGATCAGCACGGCGGCCTTGATCTCGTTGATCGTTACCTCGTCGCCGGCGAAGGCCAGCTCGCCGATGAGCAGCGAGACGGTGAAACCGATGCCGGCGAGTGAGGCGACCGCGAAGACATCGGCCCAGGCCAGCTCCTTGTTCAGCTCCGCCTTGGTGAACCGGGTGGCCAGCCATGTACCGCCGAAGATGCCCACGGTCTTGCCGACGACGAGGCCCAGGACGACACCGAGCGTCTCGGGCCGGGTGAAGACGTCCGCCAGCGCGTCGCCGCTGAGGGAGACCCCGGCCGAGAAGAGGGCGAACAGCGGCACGGCGAGACCGGCCGACAGCGGACGGATCAGGTGCTCGATGTGCTCGCCGGGCGAGTGGTTCTCGCCCTCCCGCCGGGTGCAGCGGAGCATCAGGCCCATGGCGACACCGGCGATCGTGGCGTGGATTCCGCTGTTGTACATCAGGCCCCAGACGACCAGGGCGAGCGGGATGTAGATGTACCAGCCGCGCACGTTCCTGCGCAGCAGCAGATAGAAGACGGCCAGGCCGATGAAGGCGCCGAGCAGCGCCATGAAGTTGATCTGCTCGGTGAAGAAGACCGCGATGATCAGGATCGCGAAGAGGTCGTCGACCACGGCGAGGGTCAGCAGGAAGGCGCGCAGCGCGTTCGGCAGCGAGGTGCCGATGACCGCGAGGACGGCGAGCGCGAAGGCGATGTCGGTGGCGGTGGGGACGGCCCAGCCGCCCGTCGAACCTCCGCCGACCACGTTCACCAGCGTGTAGACGACGGCCGGAACCGCCATTCCGCACAGCGCGGCGACGACCGGTAGGGCGGCCGCCCTGGGGTCGCGCAGTTCCCCCGCGACCAGTTCCCGCTTGAGTTCGACTCCCGCGACGAAGAAGAAGATCGCGAGCAGCCCGTCGGCCGCCCAGTGCGCCACGGAGAGGTTGAGGCCCAGTGACTCGGGGCCGAAGTGGAAGTCGCTGACGGACGTGTAGCTCGAACCGAAGGTGTTCGCCCACACCAGGGCGACTATCGCGGCGACCAGCAGGATCATGCCGCCGACGGTCTCGGTGCGCAGCGCCTCCGCGAGGTAGTTCCGCTCGGGGAGGGAGATCCGTCCGAGCAGGGTGCGGCGGGGCGAAGGGGGTGCGG
>NZ_JBCEWQ010000269.1:0-5813 GCF_038448545.1 Streptomyces sp. CLV115 | reverse complement strand
GACCCCGGCTCAGGCTCCGCCGCGGCCTCCGCCACCCCGGCCCCGTCCGACGACTCGGACTCCGGCCCCGGCTCGGGCTCCGCCTCCGACGCGGAGCCGCCGGTCACCGACGCAGAGTCCCCGCTGGCCGGGCGGGAGGCCGGGGAGGGGCGGTTGCGTCCTGGGCGACAGCTCTCGCCGTGGGAGATCGCGCACCCGGACGGCACGTTCCAGAGGCCCGACGCGCCCCCGGCCACCAGCGATCCGGCGCCCGTACCGGTACCGGCGGAGACGCCCGGGGCGAGTACATCCGCCGGCGCCGACCCGCTCTCGCCGCAGGCCCTGGACACGCCGGCCGTACGCCGGGTGAAACAGGTCTCACTGGGCGCGGGAATCGCGCTGATCGGGTTGGGGCTGGGCTTCCTGGCTTTCCGTATGCGCCGGGCCGACTGAGCGCCCCGGGCCGTCTCACCGGCTCCCGCGCACCCCCTGGAGGGATTTGCATCCAGCAACATACTCGGTATACATACTGAGTATGTCGATTCGCCACGGGCTGCTGGCCCTTCTGGAGCGGGGGCCCAGATACGGCTCCCAGCTACGTACCGAATTCGAGTCGCGCACCGGCTCCACCTGGCCGCTCAACGTCGGCCAGGTGTACACGACACTCAGTCGGCTGGAGCGCGACGGCCTGGTCGTCCAGGACGACGAGGACGACCAGGGGCACGCCCTCTACGCGATCACCGACGACGGACGCACCGAGCTGCGAAGCTGGTTCGAGACGCCCGTCGACCGCAGCAACCCGCCCCGCGACGAGCTGGCCATCAAGCTCGCCATGGCGGTCGGCGCGCCCGGGGTCGACATCCGTGCCGTCATCCAGTCCCAGCGCCACCACACCCTGAAGGCGATGCAGGACTACACGCGCCTCAAGGCGCAGTCGCTCAGCGACGTCCCGACCAACCGGGACGAGGTCGCCTGGCTGCTCGTGCTGGAACAGCTGATCTTCCAGGCGGAGGCCGAGGCACGCTGGCTGGACCACTGCGAGACCCGGTTGATCCGCCTCGCCGACGCCGCCGCCACGGAGCCGGACCCCGAGGTCCGTACGACCGGACGCGCCATGTCCCGCGTCGCCCTCCCACGCAGCCGGCGCTGAGCACACACCGCGCACCGCGCACCACACATCGCAGCAGGCGCCGAGCGCACACGCACTCCGTCCGCCGCACACCGCAGCCGGCGCCGACCACAGCCGGCGCGGAACCCGGGCCGCCACAGGCCACTCGCGTACGCCCCGGACACCGGCACGGTCCGCCACGGACCACTCCGCCGCCCCGCGCGATCGCTCCACACCCGTTCCGAGGGGGAACCACTCATCATGTCCTCGCACGTCCCGCCCCGACCCGCGGCGCCGACCGGCGCACCGATATCCGACGGCACACCAGTGCTCGAACTCCGGGCGCTCACCCGCACCCATGGCTCCGGCATCGCCGAGGTACACGCCCTGCGCGGCATCGACCTCGCCGTGCACGCCGGTGAGCTCGTCGCCGTGATGGGCCCGTCCGGTTCCGGCAAGTCGACCCTGCTGACCATCGCGGGCGGTCTCGACACCGCCACCAGCGGCCAGGTCGTCATCGAGGGCCAGGACATCTCCGGGCTCGGCCGCAAGGGCATCGCCGCCCTGCGCCGCCGCAGCGTCGGCTACGTCTTCCAGGACTACAACCTGATCCCCGCGCTCACCGCCGCCGAGAACATCGCCCTGCCGCGCGAGCTGGACGGCGTCTCCGTGCGCAAGGCCCGCAAGGAGGCCCGGGCGGCGCTGGAGGAGATGAAGCTGCTGGAGATCGCGGACCGCTTCCCGGACGAGATGTCCGGCGGCCAGCAGCAGCGGGTCGCGATCGCCCGCGCGCTGGTGGGGGACCGGCGTCTGGTGCTCGCCGACGAGCCGACCGGAGCGCTCGACTCCGAGACCGGCGAGAAGGTGCTCGCGCTGCTGCGCAACCGCTGCGACCAGGGTGCGGCCGGTGTGATGGTGACGCACGAGCCGCGGTACGCGGCCTGGGCGGACCGGGTCGTGTTCCTCCGGGACGGTTCGATCGTCGACCAGACGCTCACCGCCCACGCCGACTCGCTCCTCACCTCCGAGGCCGCGAAGTGAACGTCTTCACCGGCTGGCGCGCCGCCCTGCGGATAGCCCGGCGCGACGCGATGCGGTTCAAGGGCCGCAGCGCACTCGTGGTCGCGATGATCGCCGTACCGGTGGTCGGCGTCACCGCCCTCGACGTGACGTACCGCAGCGTGACACCGACCACGGCCGAGACGCTGACGGCCGACATGGGCTCCGCCGACGCGCTCTTCACCGACCAGCGGATCGGTCCCATCCATCAGCTGCCCAACGGGGACTCGTTCGACATGGTCGACGAGAACGCGCCGGTGGACGACTCCGCCCCTCCGATCGACATCAGCACCACGTTCCCCAAGGGCTCGCGGGCGATCAGCATCCAGCAGGTCCCGGCAAGCATCACCACCGGGTACGGCATCGCCAACATCGACATCTACGAGTTCCGGACCTCGGACAAGCTGGCCCGCGGCAAGATCGACCTGGTACGCGGTGAATTCCCGCACGGCACGGACGAGATGGCCGCCACCGAGCCGCTCCTGAAGGCGACCGGCCTGCACGTCGGATCGGTCACCACCGTGCGCAACTCCGGCAAGAAGTACACGATCACCGGTGTGGTCGAGCGGCCGGACTCCCTGAACTCCCAGGCGCTGTACGCCGACCCGGGCGCGGTCATCGCCCCGTGGCAGGCCAAGTCCGGCAAGGACAAGTCGGTGGTGCCGCCGAACACCCGTGACAAGGACTGGCTGGTCAAGGGCCCCGAAGGGGTGGGGATCACCTGGCCGCACATCCTGGCCGCCAACGAGTCGGGCATCCTCGTCAAGTCCCGTCAGGTCGTCCTCGACCCGCCGCCGGACTCCGAGGTGAAGGCCGACCAGGAGCGTTACCAGGAGAGCTCCGAGGAGATGAGCGCGCCGCTCGTCACCGTGATCGCCCTGGCGATCCTGGAGATCGTGCTGCTCGCCGGACCTGCGTTCGCGGTCGGTGCGCGCCGCTCCCGCCGCCAGCTCGGTCTGCTCGGCACCTGCGGAGGGGACCGGCGTCATGTCCGGGCCGTGGTACTCGGCGGTGGTCTCGTGCTCGGCGGCGTCGGAGCCGTGACCGGTGTGGTGGTCGGTCTTGGAGCCACCACGCTGTTCCGTCCGATGATCGAGAAGTGGGCCGGGCAGCGCTTCGTCTCTCTCACCCTGAACCCGGTGGAACTGCTGCTCATCGCGGTGATCGGCCTGGTCACCGGGCTGCTGGCCGCGTTCGCCCCGGCGATCGTGGCCAGCCGGCAGTCCGTGCTGGAGTCGCTCACCGGCCGCCGTGGCGTCCGCCGCTCCTCGCGGGTCATGCCCGTCCTGGGCACCTGCGTACTGGCCATCGGCTGCGCCGTCGCCCTCTACGGCGGCACCACCGGGAACTCGTCGCTGGTCTCGGGCGGCTCGGTGACCGCCGAGCTCGGGCTGCTCGCCTGCATCCCGGTGATCGTCGGATTCCTCGGGCGGCTCGGCCGCAGGCTGCCGCTCTCGCCCCGGCTGGCACTGCGCGACGCGGCCCGCAACCGCGGCCGTACCGCTCCGGCGGTCGCGGCCGTGATGGCGGCCGTCGCCGGTTCGGTCGCCATCGCCACGTACATGGCCAGCTCCACGGCCGAGTACGAGTTCAACTACACCCCCTCCCTGAACGAGGGAACCGTCCTCCTCTCCTCGGCCGGCACCGAGGCCTCCGCCCGGCTCCCGCGGGCACGGGCAGCCGTCGAACGGAACATGGACGTCACCGGCGGCCGCGCCGACTTCCACCGGGCCTGGGCAGGGAGCGACTGCAACGTCTACGACGAGGAAGACGGCTGCGGCTCACTGGAGCTGGTCAAGCCCGCCGGGAAGGACCATTCCTGCCCGCTCACCGGCAAGGGCGCCAAGGAGCTCGCCGCGCGGCTCTCCACGGACGAGCACAAGAAGCTGATGCGTTCCCCCGCCTGCCTCGTAGACACCATGTCGTCCGGCCTCTTCGGCACCAACGCGAACGGCATCGTCGTGGCGGACGAAACCTTGCTCAGCACCTATGTGAAGCTCGACGACCCCGCCGCCGCCAAGGCACTGGCGGCGGGCACGCCGGTGCTGCTCAACGAGGTGTACGCGCAGAACGGCGAGGTCACCGTCAAGGCGGTCCACCAGTACAGCAAGGAGGACAAGCAGAACCTGAAGCAGCACCCGGGCAAGGCGCGGACCACCACGGACAGGCTGAAGGTGTACGTGGCACCCTCGAAGTACGCCGCCACTCCCGGGGTCAGCATGATCCTGCCGCGGCGGACCGCTGAACGGATCGGCCTGCACACCGAGGCGACCGGAAGCGTGTACGCCGTCGCCCACACGCCGACGGATGCCGAGGCACAGCGGACGGACGGCGCGATCGAGCAGGCCGGCGGCGGCCTCTGGGTGCAGTACGATTCCGGCCCCGGCGGGACCGACGACTCCATGCTGCTGATCCTGACCCTGTTCGCCGGAATGGTCACGCTGGGCGCCGCCGCGATCACCACGGGCCTCGCCAAGGCGGACGCGGAGGCCGACCTCAACACGCTCAGCGCGGTGGGTGCGCCCCCGAGCGTGCGGCGGAAGCTGTCCGGCTTCCAGTGTGTGGTGGTGGCGCTCACGGGCGTCGTGCTCGGCACGCTGGCGGGCCTGGTGCCCGCGGTGGCGCTGCGGCTGGTCGATCTGCGCCAGGCGCTGCAGGCGATGCGGCTGGATCCCACGGAGTCCGCGTACACGCCGATCGTGCTGCCCTGGCCCACCCTCGCCCTGCTCGTCGTGGGCGTCCCGCTGCTGGCCGGTCTGCTCGCGACGGCCCTCACCCGCTCGCGCCTCGCGCTGGCCCGCAGGGCGGGATGACAGCAGGCCGGACGACAGCAGGCCGGACGACGGCAGAGGCGGTGCTGCGCCTGCCGTGGGCGGCGCGGCCGATGGGCTGACCGGCTGACTTGGTGCCCCCATAAACGGTGGATCAACCGTTTACGGGGGCACCACAGTGTCGTACGGCAGCTGTGCGAGACAATGGCGCCATGGAGATGCCGAGGAATGAACGGTCGCAGGAGCACCCCCAAGTCCTCGTAGTGGGGCAGGACGGCATGGCGATCGGCGGCGGCGGTGGCACTGACGACGAATCGCGTGAGGTCCCGGTGACGGAGATGGTCGAACAGCCCGCGAAGGTCATGCGCATCGGCAGCATGATCAAGCAGCTCCTGGAGGAGGTCAGGGCAGCTCCTCTCGACGAGGCGAGCCGGGTCAGGCTCAAGGAGATCCACGCCGGCTCGGTGAAGGAGCTGGAGGACGGCCTCGCGCCGGAGCTGGTGGAGGAGCTGGAGCGGCTCTCTCTGCCGTTCACCGAGGATTCGGTGCCCTCCGAAGCGGAACTCCGGATCGCCCAGGCACAGTTGGTGGGCTGGCTGGAGGGCCTGTTCCACGGCATCCAGACGGCACTGTTCGCCCAGCAGATGGCGGCCCGGGCCCAGTTGGAACAGATGCGCCGCGCCCTTCCGCCGGGCAGCGCCCATGAGGAAGAGGACGGCAGCGGTGACCCGCACGGGGCCATCCGGTCGGGCCCGTACCTCTAGACACCCCGTTCCCGCACCCGCGAGACACCTGGCCGTACACACCTGACAGCGAGCGACACCGAGGCCCGGCACACATGGTCGACGACCTGTGCGCCGGGCCTTTCCGCGCGCTGCGGGGGTGGGGGCGGGATC
>NZ_JBCEWQ010000268.1:0-5849 GCF_038448545.1 Streptomyces sp. CLV115 | reverse complement strand
GCGCCCCCCCCCCCCCCCCCCCCCCCCCCCCCCCCCCCCCCCCCCCCCCCCACCGGCCGTCTGGACCGGTGGGCCGGACGCGTCCTACGTCGCGGCCTTCCTCAGCTCCGCGTGCCGCTCCAGGAAGTCCCGTACCTCCGCCACGCCCCGCTGCGGCACCAGCACCCCCGTCGCCTCCGCCAGCATCGCCCGGATGCGGGTCGACCGGACGCGGTCCAGCAGGTCCAGCACCTGATGCCCCGCCGTCGCCGCCTCCGCGGCCCGGCCGGCCCGGGCGAGGTCCCAGGTCAGCTCGGCCCGGTACAGAGCCAGGTTCCGGGTGAAGTGCGGGTCCTGGAGCCGGGTGGCCCGCAGCGCGTGCCGGGCCGCCCGTGACCAGTCGCCCAGCGCCGACCAGCACTGCGCCTGGAGCATCTCCAGCTCCGCCTCCCGGAAGAAGGTCATCCACTCCGGATCGGTGTCACGCGGCCCGCGCCCGAACGCGGTGTGCGCCCGGCCGATCGCCCGTTCGCAGCCGGTACGGTCCCCGAGCCCGGCCCGGCCCCCCGCCTCGCGCAGCGCGAGCAGGGCCAGCAGCCGGGGCGAGCCCAGCGGCTGCGCCGCCCGCTGCCCGGCCTCCGCCGCGCGCACGGACTCACGGGGTCGCCCGGCGTCCCGGGCCAGGAACGAGGTGTTGCAGAAGGCGTGCGCCTCCAGTGCCGCGTCACCGGCCACCCGTGCCGTCGCGAGCGCCTCCGCGTAGTGCGAGCGGGCGTCCTCGAACCGGCCCGAGTCATGGGCCAGCCAGCCCACCGAGATGGCCAGTTCGCCCGCCCCGGCATGCAGCCGGTCGGCGGTGGAACGCCTGGTGGCCGTGCCGGAGTCGAGCAGCGCGTACGCCGCCCGCAGCGGCCCGGACGCCCTGCGGTACAGGCCGTCGCCGCCGTGCCGGTCGTCGAGCAGCCGGATCTGCCGCACCGCTTTTTCGACGGCGCCGATCTCTCGCTCGCCGACCCGGCGCGGGTCGGGCGGGGCGGCGGCCGCGGCGGACGAGCCGCCGGGGCCCAGGGTCGTGGCGGCCATCGCGGTGGTGCCGCTCGTCATGAATACGCGACGCAGCACGTCGCTCTCCTCGTCGGTGTCGCTGTGGGGCGTAGGGGGCGGTGAGGTTTCGGCAGTGGCCCGCGCCGCCCGGCCGCGCACGGTTTCGCGCGGCGAGAAGCCCAGGTCCGCCAGGGTCGTCCCGGGGAACATGTGCCGGAAGACCCGCTCGTACGCGTAGTTCGGGCAGCGGATCTCCCCGGACTCCACGCGTCCGATGTACCGGGCGTCGCACGCGACCTGCTCACCGATCTCGCGGGCGGATCTGCGTACCGCGGCAGCGAACTCCCCGGCGGAGCGCTGTCCGCGCAGCCGCCGGAAGGCGAGGTTGGGAACTGCCCCTGTCGACACCATGGACCGGAACCTCTCTTCCGCAGCCGGGGTTCCTGCTTCCGGTGTCCCGGCGGAGCAAGAACGTACCTGCTGTGACAGGTCACACATGGAGCGTTTAAGCTCAAATGAGGGCATCTCGCCCGCAATCCGCCATGAACTGCCACCCTTTGCGGCGGCGTGGCACCGTAGCCCTTGACGCAGTCGGCGCGTTGGTCCATGAGGAGACGGAAACCGGCTCCGCCCGGCGATGAGAGGAGAGGTCCCTTGTTGCAGCCCGGCACGGAGACCGACGCACGGACGACTGCGACGACCCCGGCCGCGACGGGGGCCGCGGCACCCGCATCCACGGAGGACCACGGCGCCGAACCCTGCGACCTGGTGACCGTCCCGGCCCGCCAGGGGCTGGAGGCCGTGGACATCCTGCGCCGGGACACCGAGCAGGACATCGGCCCGGTCCTGCACGACGGCACCTGCGACACCCTCGGCTTCCTCGTACCGCCGGGGACCGCCGAGGCCTGGGACGTGCCGGGCAGCGCCTGCACACAGACCGCCGGCCGCGGGCTGCGCATCCCCGCCGAGCCGCCGGTCACCGGCAGCGGCTGGCTGCTGCCGCCCGAGGAGGACGCCCCGGTCACCGACCCGGCCGTGCTGCGGGCCGCACTCGACCAGGCTGCCCGGCTGATCGAGGCGGCCGACAGCTGCCGCTGACCGCCGGCCTCCCGGCCGCGCGCCCATGAGCCGCAGGCTCCCCGGCCGCGCGCCCATAATGGGCAGGTGGGCGGGTTTCCCCGGCACGGCCGGTTCCACGCCGGTCCGGAGCGAAGAGCAGTGAGCAGGCACGAGCAGCGGTGGCACGTCGAGGAGGGTCGGGCGGGGGTGCGGGCGCCCGCAAGCGGTCCGACCGCAAGGCCGAGAACAGGACCGAACGCGGTGCCGGGCGCGCCGGGCGCAGGACGGAGCCCCTCGCCGAACCGGTGGACGGCTCCCTCGCCGAGCTGGTGCCCGACCGGGAGCGGCCGCACGCCTGGACACTGACGCTGGACGGCGCCCCGCAGTCCCATGTGGACCTGGACGACCCCACGTTCCTGTCCTTCGAGTACCAGCGCCGGATCGGCCACATCGCCGATCTCGTCGCGCCCCCCGGACAGCCGCTGCACGTGGTGCACCTGGGCGGCGGCGCCTTCACGCTCGCCCGCTACATCGCCGCGACCCGGCCCCGCTCCACCCAGCAGGTCATCGAGGTGGACGCCGCCCTGGTCGAACTCGTGCGCCGGGAGCTGCCGTTGGACCCGCAGGCCAGGATCCGGGTCAGGGCCACCGACGCCCGCGCCGGGCTCGGGAAGCTCCAGGACGGCTGGGCGGATCTCGTCATCGCCGACGTCTTCAGCGGGGCCCGTACCCCCGCGCATCTCACCAGCACCGAATTCCTCGCCGAGGTCCGCCGGGTCCTGAAGCCCGGCGGGAGTTACGTCGCCAACCTCGCGGACGGGCCGCCGCTGACCCATCTGCGCGGCCAGATCGCCACCGCGGCCACGGTCTTCCCGGAACTGGCGCTCGCCGCCGACCCGACCGTGTGGCGCGGCCGCCGCTTCGGCAACGCCGTGCTGCTCGCCTCGGACCTGCCGCTGAAGGTGGCGGAACTGACCCGCCGGGTGGCGACCGATCCGCATCCCGGACGCGTCGAACACGGGCGGGCGCTGGCCGACTTCACCGGTGGAGCGGCCGCGGTGAACGACGCGGACGCCAGGCCGTCCCCGGCACCGCCCCCCTCGGCCTTCGGCTGAGCAGCCGCACGAGTTCACCGTAACCGGCACATCCTGCACCATCGGGCCGCCCGCCGTCGCGTCACCCCCGCGACCGACACCACCCGCACCCGGATGGCGTACGGTGCCGCCCATGGCAAGTGTGCTCGTGGTCGAGGACGACCAGTTCGTACGTTCCGCCCTCATCCGGCACCTGACCGAGGCGTCCCATACGGTGCGGAGCGTGGGCACCGCGCTCGAAGCGCTGCGCGAGGTGGCCCACTTCCGCTTCGACGTGGTCATCCTCGACCTCGGCCTGCCCGACCTCGACGGCGCCGAGGCGCTGAAGATGCTCCGGGGCATCACCGACGTACCGGTGATCATCGCCACCGCGCGGGACGACGAGAGCGAGATCGTCCGGCTGCTCAACGACGGCGCCGACGACTACCTGACCAAGCCGTTCTCGGTGGAGCACCTGTCCGCGCGGATGGCCGCCGTACTGCGCCGCTCGCGCGCCGCCGGGAGCGAGGCGCCGCCGCCGAGCGCGATCCGGGTCGGCGGACTCGCCATCGATCCGCTGCGCCGCCAGGCCGAACTGGACGGCGCCACCCTCGACCTGACCCGGCGGGAGTTCGACCTGCTCGCCTTCCTCGCCGGCCGGCCCGGGGTCGTCGTGCCCCGCAAGGAACTCCTGGCCCAGGTCTGGCAGCAGTCCTACGGCGACGACCAGACCATCGACGTCCATCTCTCCTGGCTGCGCCGGAAGCTGGGCGAGACGGCCGCGCGGCCGCGCTATCTGCACACCCTGCGCGGCGTCGGCGTGAAGCTGCAGCCACCCGTTCCGGAGCAGCCTGCATGAGATGGGCGCTGGTCAAGGTCTGTCTCGCCGTCACCGCGATGGTCGTGGTCGCCTTCGCCGTGCCTCTCGGCCTCGTCGTCAAGGAGATGGCCCGGGACCGTGCCTTCTCCGACGCCGAACGGCAGGCCGCCACCATCAACCCGACGCTCTCCATCACCACCGACCGCGACGAACTCGAAACGGCCGTCCTGACCACCGAATCGGGCGGCGCGGGCCGGATGGCCGTGCACGTCCCCGCCGCCGACGAGCCGGACAGCCGGCCGCTGGAGATCGGCACCGGGCACGCCACCCACGAAGACCTGGAGACCGTACGGGAATCGGGGCGCGCCGCGATCACCGAGGTGCCGGGCGGCTCCGCGCTGCTCCAGCCGACCGCGCTCGGCTCCGCGGACAACGCCGTCGTCGAGGTGTTCGTGCCCGAGGCCGAGGTCTCCAACGGCGTCGCCACCGCCTGGCTGGTGCTGGCGGGCGTCGGCGTCGCGCTGATCGTCGGCTCCGTCGCGGTCGCCGACCGGCTCGGCGTACGGATGGTGGAGCCCGCCCAGCGGCTCGCGGGCGCCGCCCACGACCTGGGGGAGGGCCGGCTGGGCACCAGGGTCGCGGAGGAGGGCCCGGCCGAACTGCGCTCGGCCGCCGCCGCGTTCAACTCCATGGCCGACCAGGTCGTCCAGCTCCTCGCCAACGAACGGGAGCTGGCCGCCGACCTCTCGCACCGGCTGCGCACCCCGCTCACCGTCCTGCGGCTCAACGCCGCATCGCTCGGCGAGGGACCGGCCGCCGAACAGACCCGGGCCGCGGTCCAGCAGTTGGAGCACGAGGTCGACATCATCATCAGGACCGCCCGCGAACAGCGCCCGGCGGCCCAGGGGCTGAACGGCGCGGCCGGGGCGGGCTGCGACGTCTCCGAGGTGATCCGGGACCGGATGGCGTTCTGGTCGGCGCTCGCCGAGGACGAGGGCCGCGAGGTGCGCCTGGCCGGGGTGGACCGGACGGTACGCATCCCGGTCGCCAGGCCGGAACTGGTCGCCGCGCTCGACGCATTGCTCGGCAACGTCTTCCGGCACACCCCGGTGGGAACCGCCTTCGCCGTCGATGTGCACCACAGCGGCGACGCGGTGATCGTGCTGGTCTCGGACGCGGGCGGCGGGATCGACGACCCGGCGGCGGCCCTGGCCCGGGGCGGCAGCGGCCGGCCGGGAGGTTCGAAGGGCGCGGTGGGATCGACCGGGCTCGGCCTCGACATCGTCCGCCGGGTCGCGGAGTCCACCGGCGGCGACGTGCGGATCGGGCACTCGGTGCTCGGCGGCACGGAGGTGCGCGTCTGGATCGGCCTCGAAGGGCAACGGCCCGAACGGGACCGGCACGGGCACCGGGTGGGGCGGCGACGGCGCGGAGCGGGGCGCCGGAACGCGGCCCTCCGATCCCGTTCCGGGAAGGCTTGAGGGCCTGACCTCCGGCGGGAGGCTCCGCCCGGTCTCCGGCTGGGACTCCGCCCGGTTCTCGGGCGCGGCTCCGCCCGATCTCCGGCCGGGACTCCGCCCAATCTCCGCCCGATCTCCGGCCGGGCCTTTAAAGGCTGCCGATGTGCTCCTTAAGGCGTTCATAAGAAGTCCGGCCAACCGCCGAAGAGCGGCATTTGCCGGTTTCGCTGCGGCTAGCGTTCTCCTGAAGCCCCCGACCACCGAGTCCCCGATCACCGAGTCCCCGATCACCGGGCCCACAACCACAGGGTCCACAACCACGCGTACGAGCAGGTCCCTTGCCCCGGGGGCCGCAACTGTCCTCCGTCCTCCGCCCACCCCGGCCCGGGGGGGGGGGGGGGGGGGGGGGGGGGG
>NZ_JBCEWQ010000267.1:0-5883 GCF_038448545.1 Streptomyces sp. CLV115 | reverse complement strand
GACCGGCCCCGGGCATGCATGAGGGGCGGCCGCGTCGACGCGGCCGCCCCTCACCCAAGTGTGTCCGAGGACCTACTGGCCCTGCTCGTCGCGGCGGCGCTGCCACCGCTGCTCGATCCGGTTCATCACGGTCCGGCGTTGCCTGGGCCGGCTGCGCTCGCCACCGCGTCCGGCTGCCGGATGCTCGCCCGGTTTGGGCGCCTTGCGCCAACCAGTGACCGCAAGGACCGCGCAGCCCAGCATGACGAGAAAACCCACCACGCTGATCCAGATCTGCTGAGCGACCATTCCGGTCATGAGGAGCGCGATACCCACAAGGAAGCCTGCGACCGCCTGGTAGACCCGTCGCCGGGTGTACGTACGCAGCCCGCTTCCCTCGAGCGCTGTCGCGAACTTGGGATCTTCGGCGTACAGCGCTCGCTCCATTTGCTCGAGCATTCGCTGCTCGTGCTCCGAGAGCGGCACGGAGTCCTCCTCGTCGTCGGCCGCGGGGGGCGGCCGGTATGCGGCCCTTCCAGGATAGGCAGGGAATCGCCCCCGTGAAACCCGCCTTCTTGCCCATCAGCCAGTCCGGGCCGCCACGACGGCTCAGCTGCTGAGGCGTTGATTCCCCAACCTCCGATCCGTCATGCCGGATGGTGTCCCCCGATCATACGGGGCGAAGCCCCCGATCGGGGGGCCCGGTGCGTACTCCGTCTGCCGCTGCGTCGCTGATCAGCAGCGCTACGGCCGAGCTACCACCGGACCGGACCGCGCTCAGGCGCGCTTGGTGCCGAGAACGTGCAGCTGCGTCGCCACCGAGTGGAAGGCGGGCACTTCGGCCGCGGCGGACTCCAGCTTCAGCAGGGCCTCCACCGCACCGGGCTCCGTGTCCACCAGCACGCCCGGCACGAGGTCCGCGAAGATCCGTACGCCGTGGACCGCACCGACCTCGACATCGGCACCGGAGACCAGCTCGGTGAGCTGCTCCGCGGTGTAGCGCCGGGGCACCGGGTCGCCCTCGCCCCAGCGGCCCGCCGGGTCGTCGAGCGCCTGCCGGGCCTCGGTGAAGTGTCCGGCGAGCGCCCGGGCCAGGACGGCGCCGCCGAGCCCGGCGGCGAGCAGGCTGAGCGCACCGGACGGCCGGAGCGCCGCCACGGCATTGCGCACCCCTTCGGCCGGGTCGTCCACGTACTCCAGGACGCCGTGGCACAGCACCGCGTCGTACCCATCGCGCTCGACCACGTCGAACAGGCCGTGGATGTCGCCCTGGACACCGCGGACCCGGTCGGCGACCCCGGCCTCGGCCGCGCGGCGCTCCAGCGCGAAGAGCGCGTTGGGGCTGGGGTCGACGACGGTGACACGGTGGCCGAGACGGGCGACCGGCACCGCGAAGTTGCCGGTGCCGCCGCCGGTGTCCAGCACATCCAGGGCGTCCCTGCCGGTCGCCTTCACCCGGTGGTCGAGGGCGTCCTTGAGGACCTCCCAGACCACGGCGGTACGGAGGGAGGCGCGGGGGCGCAGCTGGTCCGACACGGCAGATGACTCCTCGGCACGGTGCCGCCTGGGACGGCGGAGCGTGAACAGTGCAGGTGGTACGAGCGCTGCCCACCCTATTGCCTCACACCGCCGCTGCCGTCATCCCGCGTCCGGCCGCTCCCTCCTGGCCTGCGGAAGCACCGGCTGGAGCACCAGCAGCCGCTCGACCAGACGCAGGAACATCGCCGCGTCACGCAGCAGGTCGTCGGCGTCCCGCCGGCTGGCGGCACCCGGTATCCCGGCTTCCGCGCGGGCCCGGCGGCGGGCGCCGGAGGCGAACAGCGCGCTCCACTCGGTCAGCTCGGGGGCTATTTCGGGCAGGACCTCCCAGGCGCTGCGGATGCGCCCCCGGCGCCGCCCGGACGTCTCGGGTCGGGCCCGCGCGGCGAGCACCGCGGCCGCGGTGCGCAGCGCCGCGAGGTGGGCGGTGGCGTACCGCTCGTTCGGCACATCGAGAACGGCGGCCTCGTCTAGGCCGGCGCGGGCCTTGGCGAGCAGATCGAGGGCGGCGGGCGGCGCCGTGGTGCGGCGCAGAACGGGGTGGACATCGCTTGCCGGGCCGGTCAGTGAGGGGGCAGGGCCGTCTGCGCGGCGCCGGGGTGCGGCTGCTGCGGACGAGTGGGCCATGACGAAACCTCCTGTCTCGTGTAACGGCTCCGTGGCCGTATGTATCCATCGTGGGGGCCACCACTGACAATCGGCCTCGGCGCTGCCCTGACCTGCTGTTTTGCTTCGTTCGCAAGTTCGGGCTACCTTTTTGAACTGACTGGTCAGTTCAAAACAGGGGGAGGGACCGTGGACAGCCCGCACGGGGCATCCGTCACCGCCGAGAATTTCGGCCTCAAGGGACCGCGCGGCTGGGCCTTTCGGGGCCTGGCGGTCGATGCCGGGCCCGGCTCGCTGGTGGCGATCGAAGGCCCGTCCGGCTCCGGCCGCACCTGCCTGCTGCTCGCCCTCACCGGCCGGATGCGCCCCACCGAGGGCCAGGCGAAGATCGGCGGGCTGCGCCTGCCGCGCAAGATGGCCGCCGTCCGCCGCATCGCCGCGCTGGGGCCCGTCCCGGGAGTCAGCGAGCTCGACCCGGCCTTCACCGTCGCCGAGCACCTGCGCGAGCGGGCCCTGCTGCAGCGCCGCTTCGACGGTTCGCTGCGTGCCCTGCTGCGTCCGCGTGCCGAGCGGATCGCCACCGCCCGGGGACGGATCGACGCGGCGCTGGACGCCGCCGGACTCGACCCGGCCACGCTGCCCAAGGGCGAGCGGACCTCCGTACGGGACCTGGAACGGCTGGAGGCGCTGCGGCTGTCCATCGCCCTCGCGCTGATCGGCGACCCCCGGCTGCTCGCGGTGGACGACACCGATCTCAAGCTCTCCGACGCCGAACGCGCCGAGGCCTGGGAGCTGCTGCGGTCCGTCGCGGCCGGCGGCACCACCGTGCTCGCCGTCTGCAGCCAGGCACCCGAGGGCGCGATCACCCTGCGCACGGACACCGCTGCCGGGGGCGACCCGGCCGGGGAAGACACGACCGAGGCAGACACGACCGAGGAAGGAACGGCCGATGCGTTCGCCGAGACTGGCCGCGCTTGAGCTCAAGCGTTTCGGCAGGGGAAAGCTGCCGCGCGCCGCACTCGTCGCACTGCTGCTCCTGCCGCTGCTCTACGGCGCGCTGTACCTGTGGTCCTTCTGGGATCCGTACGGCCGCCTCGACAGGATCCCCGTCGCGCTGGTCAACAACGACCAGGGCACCACCGCCGCCGGCAAGCGCGTCGCGGCCGGCGACGAGATCACCGGCAAGCTCCTCGACTCCAAGGTCTTCGACTGGCACGAGGTGAGCTCCGCCGAGGCCGACAAGGGTGTCGAGGACGGCACGTACTACCTCTCGCTCACCATGCCGTCGGACTTCAGCAGGCGGATCGCGTCCAGTTCCGGTGACTCCCCCGAGACCGGCGCCCTCCAGGTGCGGACCAACGACGCCAACAACTACATCGTCGGGCAGATCTCCCGGACGGTCTTCTCCGAGGTGCGCACCGCCGCGTCGACCAATGCCTCGCGCGGCTTCTACGACCGGATCTTCATCAACTTCTCCGACCTCCACGACGCGACGGCGAAGGCCGCCAAGGGGGCCGACGACCTCAAGGGCGGCATCGGCAAGGCCAAGAAGGGATCGGAGGATCTCGCGGACGGGCTCAAGGACGCCAAGGCCGGCAGCGGCCGGCTGGCCGGCGGGATCGTCAAGCTGAACAAGGGCGCGGGCGATCTGGAGACCGGCTCCCGGCAGGTGGCCGACGGCACCCAGCAGCTCGCCGACAAGGTGAACGGGGTGGCGGCCGACGTCCGCCCGTTCCTGAAGGACAACGGCAAGTCGATCGGCGACACCGCCCGGCTGGTCTCCGACTCCTCGCAGACCGTGCTGGACAACCTCGACCTGCTGGTGAAGGCGGCGCCCACCGCGGCCACCGCCGCCCACACGGCCTCCGACGACCTGGCCGAGATCCACCGCACCACCTGCGTGGACCAGCAGCCCGACGACCCCGACGTCTGCGCGCCGCTGAAGCGCGCCACGACCACGGCGGCCGATGTCGCGAAGGTCGCCGACGACGTGAACGTACTGGTCACGAACCAGAACGGGGACCTGAAGAAGCTGCGCACCCGGCTGACCGCGTTCCAGCGGCAGGCCGACGACCTGGCCGAGCACGCACCGCGTCTGGACGAGGACCTGGAGTCCGCCGTCAAGAAGATCAACGCGCTCAACACCGGCGCCCACAAGGTCGCCAAGGGGGCCGACGACCTGCACACCGGCCTGGCCACGGCCAGGACCGGCTCCGCCGACCTGGACTCCGGTGTGAGCGACCTCAGGAAGGGCGCCGCGAACCTGGACGGCGGGCTGATCCGGCTCGGCGACGGCTCGGCCACCCTCGCCGAGGGGCTCAACGACGGCGTCGGCAAGATCCCCGACTACGACAAGAAGGACCGCGACGCCCGTACCGGGGTCATGGCCGACCCGGTGCAGCTGGCCTCCCAGTCGCTGCACGCGGCCCCCAACTACGGCACCGGCTTCGCGCCCTACTTCATCCCGCTCTCCCTCTGGGTCGGCGCGATGGTGGCCTACATGCTGATCCAGCCGCTCAACCGGCGCGCGCTCGCCGCCGGGGCCTCCGCCTGGCGGATCGCCTTCGCGGGCTGGCTGCCGGTGGCCGCGATCGGTCTGCTCCAGGTGGCCGCCCTGATGTCCGTACTGCACTGGGGGCTCGGTCTGCAGATGACCCGCGCCGCCGGGACGGTCGGCTTCCTGGCGCTGGTGACCTGCTGCTTCGCCGCGATCGTGCAGTGGCTGAACGCCCGGTTCGGAGCCGCGGGACGGATCCTCGTACTGGCGGTGCTGATGCTCCAGCTGACCTCGGCCGGGGGAACGTATCCCGTCCAGACCAGCCCCGGATTCTTCAACGCGATCCACCCCTACCTGCCGATGAGTTACATCGTCGAGGGGCTGCGCCGGCTGATCACGGGCGGCGGCCTGGGCCCGGTCTGGCAGGGCAGCGCGGTGCTGCTGGCCTTCACGGCGGGGGCGCTGGCCCTGACCGCGCTCGCCGCACGCCGCAAGCAGGTGTGGACCCTGGACCGGCTGCACCCGGAGCTGAGCCTGTGAGCACGCCGGAACCTGTGAGAATCGGGGGCATGGAAAGCAGCAGCACCACGCGTCGGCGGGCCACCCGGCAGAAGCTCTACGAAGCGGCCGTGACCCTCATCGCCGAGAAGGGCTTCTCCGCGACCACGGTGGACGAGATCGCCGAGCGGGCCGGGGTCGCCAAGGGCACGGTCTACTACAACTTCAAGAGCAAGACCGAGCTCTTCGAGGAGCTGCTGCGTCATGGCGTCGGGCTGCTGACGGCCTCGCTGCGCTCCGCGGCCGAGGAGACCGAGGAGCGCGGCGGCACCAAGGTCGAGGCCCTGGACGGGATGATCCGGGCCGGCCTGGTCTTCATCGACCGCTATCCGGCCTTCACCCAGCTGTACGTCGCGGAACTGTGGCGCACCAACCGGGCCTGGCAGGGCACCCTCCTGGTGGTGCGTCAGGAAGCCGTCGCGGTGGTCGAGGGGGTGCTGCGCGAGGGTGTGGGCAACGGTGAGCTGAGCGAGGAGATCGACATCCCGCTGACGGCGGCCGCGCTGGTCGGCATGGTGCTGGTGGCGGCCCTGGACTGGCAGGCGTTCCAGCCGGAGCGTTCGATCGACGATGTGCACTCGGCGCTGTCGCTGCTCCTGTACGGGCGGGTCAGCGGGCGCTGACCGGCCCGGCCGGGCGCGTGGCGATCCGGCGCGCACAGCACGCAGGACGCCGGTCCGGCGGAGGCTCGATCCCCCCGAGCC
>NZ_JBCEWQ010000266.1:0-5893 GCF_038448545.1 Streptomyces sp. CLV115 | reverse complement strand
CCCCTTGTCCCGCCCCTTCGCCCACGCCCTGCTTGCGGAGCTCGGTCGCCAGGTCGTAGAGACCGGCCGGGTCCATTCCCTCGCCGATCAGCGGGAGTTCGTACCCGGGCAGCTCCAGGCCGGCGAGCACGGCACGCTGTTCGCGCTCCAGCTCGACCCGCTGCGCGTGCTCGGCCGCCTGCTCGACCAGCGGGCGCACCAGCCCCGCGGAGCCGGTCACCCCGGCCCGGGTCAGCGCCTTGGCGATCTCCTTGCGGCGGCCGCCCGCGGCGGTGCGCAGCGTGTCCTCGTCCAGCAGATGGGGCCGCACCATGTTCACGATGACCCGGCCCACCGGCAGTTCGGCGTCGCGCAGCTCGGCGATGCCGTCCGCGGTCTCCTGGACCGGCATCTCCTCCAGCAGCGTCACCAGATGGACGGCGGTCTCGGGGGACTTCAGCACCCGCATCACGGCCTGTGCCTGATTGTGTATCGGGCCGATCCTGGCCAGCCCCGCCACCTCGTCGTTCACATTGAGGAAGCGGGTGATGCGCCCGGTGGGCGGCGCGTCCATGATCACGTAGTCGTAGACGTACCGGTTCTGCTTGTCCTTGCGGCGTACGGCTTCGCAGGCCTTGCCGGTCAGCAGTACGTCCCGGACACCGGGCGCGATCGTGGTGGCGAAGTCGATCGCGCCGAGCTTCTTGAGCGCCCGGCCCGCGCTGCCCAGCTTGTAGAACATCTGGAGATAGTCGAGCAGGGCGCGCTCGGCGTCGATCGCGAGGGCGTACACCTCGCCGCCGCCCGGCGCGACGGCGATCTTGCGCTCCTCGTACGGAAGGGACTCCGTCTCGAAGACCTGGGCGATGCCCTGCCTGCCCTCGACCTCCACGAGAAGGGTGCGCCTGCCCTCGGTCGCGAGGGCGAGCGCGAGAGCGGCGGCAACCGTGGTCTTACCGGTACCGCCCTTGCCGCTGACGACCTGGAACCTGCTCACGTATTCGAGCCTAACCAGTCACACCGCAGGCTACGCACGAGGCTGCGCGTGCCAGGGATTACACAGGCGTTACAGTCGGGCCCATGACCAAGTGGGAATACGCGACCGTGCCCCTTCTCGTGCACGCGACCAAGCAGATTCTGGACACCTGGGGCGAGGACGGCTGGGAGCTGGTCCAGGTCGTTCCCGGCCCGAACAACCCCGAGCAGCTCGTGGCCTACCTGAAGCGGGAGAAGGCGTAGTGGCGGGCACCGTCGAGGCGAAGCTCGCCGAGCTCGGGCTGACGCTGCCGGACGTCGTGCCGCCGCTGGCCTCGTACCAGCCGGCCGTGCGGTCGGGGGTGTACGTGTACACCTCCGGCCAGCTGCCGATGGTGGACGGCAAGCTCGCGGTCACCGGCAAGGTCGGTGCCGAGGTCACGCCCGACGAGGCGAAGGAGCTGGCGAAGACCTGCGCGCTCAACGCGCTGGCCGCCGTGAAGTCCGTCGCGGGCGACCTGGACCGGATCGCACGTGTGGTGAAGGTCGTGGGCTTCGTCGCCTCGGCGTCCGACTTCACCGGCCAGCCCGCCGTGATCAACGGCGCCAGCGAGCTGCTGGGCGCGGTGCTCGGCGACAAGGGTGTGCACGCGCGCAGCGCGGTGGGCGTCGCGGTGCTGCCGCTGGACGCCCCGGTGGAGGTCGAGGTCCAGGTCGAGCTGGTCGGGGCCTGAGCCGTACGTTCCCTTCGCAACCCTTCCCGATCCCGTCCGGATCTTCTTCGGTCCCGGTCGGGTCTTCTCCGGTTCCATTCAGAACCTCTTCGATCCCGTCCGGTCACGACGACCGGGCGGGATCATCTGTGTACGGGGCATGTACGGATCACTGCACCTCTCGAACATCGGCGCGGTTCCGGATAGCCTCCGGCCATGTCCAATGGTCAGTGGTACCCACCGGAATGGCCCGACCGGATCCGGGCACTCGCCGCGGGTGAGCTGAGCGCCGCGACCCCGAAGCGGGCCGCCACCGTGATGCTGCTCCGGGACTCCGCCGCTGACACCGAGGGCGGTCCCACCGTCCACATGCTGCGCCGCCGGGCCTCCATGGCTTTTGCCGGTGGGGCGTACGCCTATCCGGGTGGCGGGGTCGACCCGCGCGACGACGACCGGCTCGTCGGCTGGGCCGGACCCGCGCTGGAGAGCTGGGCCGGGCGGCTCGGCGTCACCACCCCGGCCGAGGCCCAGGCCATCGTCTGCGCGGCGGTCCGGGAGACGTACGAGGAGTCGGGCGTCCTGCTTGCGGGGCCGAGCGCCGGCACGGTGGTCAGCGACACCACCGGCGCCGACTGGGAGGCCGACCGCGAGGCACTGGTCGCCCGGGAGCTGTCCTTCGCCGAGTTCCTGGACCGGCGCGGCCTGGTGCTGCGCTCGGACCTGCTGGGCGCGTGGGCGCGCTGGATCACCCCGGAGTTCGAGCCCCGCCGCTACGACACCTGGTTCTTCGTCGCCGCGCTCCCCGAGGGTCAGCGCACCCGCAACGCCTCCACGGAGGCCGACCGCACGGTGTGGATCGAGCCGGGCGAGGCGGCCGACGGGTACGACCGGGGCGAGCTGCTGATGATGCCGCCGACCGTGTCGACGCTGCGGGCGCTGAGGCCGTACGGGACGGCCGCCGAGGCCCTGAAGGCGGCGGATTCCCAGGACCTCACGCCGGTGCTGGCACAGGCGAGGCTGGAGGGCGGCGAGTTGGTGCTGAGCTGGCCGGGACACGACGAGTTCACCAAGCGCATCCCGAGCGGGCCGTCGGGCGACGGTCCCGGTGGCGGTTCCGGTGACGGCTTCGGTGGCGGTTTTGGTGGTGTGGGAGGCGGATCCATATGAGCAATGCGGCAGCGCTGCCCGGACAGCCACGTGGCGTGGTCCTGTCCGGCCCCGCCACGGCCCGCGCCGTCAACGTCCTCGCCCCCAACGCCTCGCCGATGACGCTGGACGGCACCAACACCTGGATCGTCGCCGAGCCCGACTCGGACCTCGCGGTCGTCATCGACCCGGGCCCGCTGGACGACACCCATCTGCGGGCCGTCATCGACGTCGCGGAGCGGGCCGGCCGCCGGATTGCGCTGACCCTCCTCACCCACGGGCACCCCGACCACGCGGAGGGCGCGGCGCGGTTCGCCGAGCTGACCCGTACGAAGGTGCGCGCCCTGGACCCGGCGCTGCGGCTGGGCGACGAGGGGCTGACCGCGGGCGATGTGATCACCACCGGCGGCCTGGAACTCCGGGTCGTACCGACCCCCGGGCACACCGCGGACTCGCTCTCCTTCCATCTGCCCGCCGACCGGGCGGTGCTGACGGGGGACACGATCCTCGGGCGCGGCACCACGGTCGTCGCGCATCCGGACGGCCGGCTCGGCGACTACCTCGACTCGCTGCGCAGACTGCGCTCGCTGACCGTCGACGACGGCGTGCACACGGTGCTGCCGGGGCACGGTCCGGTGCTGGACGACGCACAGGGCGCGGTCGAGTTCTACCTCGCGCACCGGGCGCACCGGCTGGCCCAGGTGGAGACGGCGGTCGAGGCCGGGCACCGTACGGCGTCGGCGGTGGTGGCGCAGGTGTACGCGGACGTGGACCGGTCCCTGTGGCCCGCCGCGGAACTCTCGGTACTGGCCCAGCTGGAATACCTGGGCGAGCACGGGCTCATCTAGGGCCTCCGGCCGCCGGCCGCCGTCCTCGTCCCGGGCCCCGGGATTCGGTGCCCCGGGCCGCCGTACGCGGGCGGGGCGGGAACGCGGCAAGGCCCCGCCGGGTGATGGCGGGGCCTTGCGCACGGATACCGATGAGGCCGGGGCCCCGGTCCGGCTAGCGGGACCGCTTGGCCAGGCGCTCCACGTCCAGCAGGATCACGGCGCGCGCCTCCAGGCGCAGCCAGCCGCGTCCGGCGAAGTCGGCGAGTGCCTTGTTGACCGTCTCGCGGGAGGCGCCGACCAGCTGGGCCAGCTCTTCCTGCGTCAGGTCGTGGACGACGTGGATGCCTTCCTCGGACTGGACGCCGAAGCGGCGCGACAGGTCGAGAAGGGCGCGGGCGACGCGGCCCGGTACGTCGGAGAAGACCAGGTCGGACATCTGGTCGTTGGTCTTGCGCAGGCGGCGCGCGACGGCGCGCAGCAGGGCCGTGGCCACCTCGGGGCGGGCGTTCAGCCAGGGCTGGAGGTCGCCGTGGCCGAGGCCGAGGAGCTTGACCTCGGTCAGCGCGGTCGCGGTGGCGGTGCGGGGGCCCGGGTCGAAGAGCGACAGCTCACCGATCAGCTCGCCGGGGCCGAGGACCGCCAGCATGTTCTCACGCCCGTCGGGGGAGGTGCGGTGGAGCTTCACCTTGCCCTCGGTGACCACGTACAGGCGGTCGCCCGGGTCGCCCTCGTGGAAGAGCGCGTCGCCGCGTGCGAGGGTCACCTCACTCATCGAGGCGCGGAGCTCCGCGGCCTGCTCGTCATCGAGCGCCGCGAAAAGCGGGGCGCGCCGCAGAACGTCGTCCACGAGTTCTCTCCTTGTCGGCCTGTTCAGGGAACCGTGGTCCCCATCATGCCGGACGGTAAAACAGTGCGATCGATCACAAACCAGTTTGACGCACGGGCGTGCCCAATCGTGCGGCAGGGGGCCGATCGGGGGCGGATACCCGGTGACGGGCGCAGATGTCGGTGCGTGGCTCTAGGCTGGCCGGGTGTCCAAATCGCCGGTGAGAGCGCAGGCCAAGGGGGCTGATGGGGTGTCGGAGGGCCGTGATTCCGCTGTGGGCGAACAGGGTGCGATTCGCCCGAAAAAAGCGACAAAACGCCCCACGGGGAAGTCGGTGGGGAAGCCGGCGGAGCCGGCCACGAAGGCAACGGTGAAGGCCGCGGCAGGGTCGGGACGGAAGCCGGAGTCGCGCCTGGCGATGGTGCGCCGCGCCCGCAAGATCAACCGCGAGCTCGCCGAGCTGTACCCGTACGCCCATCCCGAGCTGGATTTCCGTAACCCTTTCGAGCTCCTGGTCGCCACGGTCCTCTCCGCCCAGACCACCGATCTGAGGGTCAACCAGACCACTCCCGCGCTCTTCGCCGCCTACCCCACCCCCGAGGACATGGCCGCCGCCGTCCCCGAGGAGATGGAGGAGCTCATCCGGCCGACCGGGTTCTTCCGGGCCAAGACCAAGTCGCTGATAGGCCTCTCGGTGGCGCTCAGGGACAACCACGGCGGTGAGGTGCCGGGCCGGCTCGCCGATCTCGTCAAGCTTCCGGGAGTCGGCCGCAAGACCGCCAACGTCGTTCTCGGCAATGCGTTCGGTGTCCCCGGGATCACCGTCGACACACACTTCGGCCGTCTGGTCCGCCGCTGGAAGTGGACAGAGCAGGAGGACCCGGAGAAGGTCGAGGCCGAGATCGCCACGATCTTCCCCAGGAGCGAGTGGACGATGCTCTCGCACCGGGTCGTCTTCCACGGCCGCCGCATCTGCCACGCCCGTAGGCCCGCCTGCGGCGCCTGCCCGATCGCGCCGCTCTGCCCGGCGTACGGCGAGGGCGAGACGGATCCGGAAAAGGCCAGGAAGCTGCTGAAGTACGAGATGGGCGGCCAGCCGGGCCAGCGGCTGAGCCCGCCCGCCGACTATCCGGGCAAGCCCGCTCCGGCCCTCGGGGCGGGCTGACGCCCGCCACCGGCCGCAGGGCGGCCGGGACGGCCGGAGCGGCAGGGGCGACCGGAGCGGCCGGAACGAAATGCGTGATGACAGGCGTTGTGAAACGAGGGGTGCCTATGAAGACGCACGAACAGAGCACGGATACGCCAGCGGCTCCCGCGGCTGCGGACCGGGCGGTGACCGGGGTCCGGCATTTCTGGTCGAATCCGCCCTGGTCTGGGGTTTCACCGCCGGGGTGATCGACCGGATTCTGCACTTCGCCGGCTGG
>NZ_JBCEWQ010000265.1:0-5899 GCF_038448545.1 Streptomyces sp. CLV115 | reverse complement strand
GGGGGGGGGGCCCCCCGGCGGGGACCGCCGGGGCCACCGCGGTCAGCACACTGGCATAGAGGCGCTCGCTGACCAGCAGGTAGACCAGCCCCATCAGCAGGGCGCCGGCCAGCACCAGCAGCCCGCCGTACAGCGCGGTGAGCCGGGCGCGCTCGCTCCTCACCGGCTCTCCCCCGGCCGGTCCGCAAAGCCGTCGTCCGGCCGGCCCGCCGGCCCGTTCGCCGGTCCGGTCGCGGGGCCGTGGTGCCCCGGCCCGTCCGCGAGGCCGTCCCCGATGCGGTAGCCGGCCCCGGGGACCGTCTCGATCACCGGGGGCGCGCCCAGTTTGGCGCGGAGCTTGGACAGCGTGACCCGGACCGCGTTGGTGCGGTAGCTGGTGTCCTCCTCCCACACCTCCTCGATCAGGTCGTCGCCGCTGACGACCGCGCCCTCGGCCCGCAGCAGGGCCTCCAGCACGGCGAACTCCTTGCGGGAGAGCGAGAGGTAGCGGCCGTCGCGGCAGACCTGGCGGCGGGCGGTGTCGAGCGTCAGCCCGGCTTGTTCCAGGACCGGCGGGAGAGCGGGGCGGGCGCGGCGGCCGAGCGCCAGGACCCGGGCGAGGAGTTCGTCGTACGCGAACGGCTTGGTCAGGTAGTCGTCGGCGCCGAGCCCGAGACCGGCCACCCGGTCCCGTACCGTCCCGGCCGCGGTGAGCATCAGGATCCGGGTCAGCAGGCGCATGCCGACGACCCGTCGGCACACCTCGTCGCCGTGCAGCTCCGGCAGATCGCGGTCGAGGATCATCACGTCGTACGCGCCGAAGCGGAGCCGGTCCAGCGCCGCCCGGCCGTCGGGGGCGATGTCCACCGCGACGGCGTCACGGCGCAGCCCCTCGGCAATCATCCCGGCCAGGAATTCCTCGTCCTCCACCACCAGCACACGCATGCGCCCTGTTTAGCCGAAAGCGACGTTTCGTCGGTGTAAGCATCCGGGCTGAGAGAAACGAAACCGCGTCCTCGCACACGCTCGGGCCGTACACACCCGGCCTGCCGGCAACGGACGAGGAGCCCTCATGAACCCCGCCATTCTCCACCGGACCACCTCCCGCGAACGGAGTCGCGGCGTCGTCGCCGCCTGCCTGATCGCCGCCGCCGTCGTCCTGTCGGCCACCGCCTGCTCGGGCGACGGCGGCGGAACCAAGAGCGGCGGAACTGCTTCGGGCAGCAAGAAGACGGACGAGGACAAGGCCCTGGAGCACCGCAAGTGCCTGCGGGAGCACGGCCTGGACGTCGCGGAGCCGAAGCCGGGCGAGGACAGCCGCGGAATAACCATCGGCAACGGTGGCAAGAGCAAGGCGGAGATGGAGAAGGCGTTCAAGGCCTGTCAGGACAAATCGGTCGGTGGCGGACCCAAGGAGCTCACCCAGGCCGAGAAGGACAGGATGCTCGCCTTCGCCCGGTGCATGCGCAAGAACGGCATCGACATGCCCGACCCGAAGTTCGACGGCGGGATGGCGCAGGCGCCCGCGATGCAGCAGAAGGACATGAAGAAGTTCGAGAAGGCCAACGCGGCGTGCGAAAGCGCCGGGCGGTGAGGCGCGGACGCGTCGTGGTGGCCGCCGCCGCGGTGCTCGCCGTGGCGGCCGGGTCGCTGGCCCTCACCCGGCTCGGCTCCGCCGGGGAGACGGGCGGCCCGGAGAACACCGGGCTGCCCCCGGCCACCGCCGCGGTCGAGCGCGGCGACCTGCGCGACAGCGCCCAGGTGGACGGGACACTCGGCTACGACAGACAGCGCCAGGTCAACGCGGGCGCGGCAGGCACCATGACCTGGACCCCGCGCACCGGCTCGACCATCAAGCGGAACGAGCGGCTGTACGAGGTCGACGGCCGAGCGGTGTGGCTGATGTACGGCTCGGGGCCGATGTACCGGACGCTGAAGCCGGGCGACCGGGGCCGGGACGTGGAGCAGCTGGAGCGCAATCTCGTGGAGCTCGGCTACACCGGCTTCACCCCGGACGACGAGTACACCGAGCTGACCGCGGCCGCCGTCAAGCGCTGGCAGAAGTCCCACGCCGGCGAGCGGACCGGGACGGTGGGACCGAAGGACATCGCCTTCGCCCCGGCGGAGGTCCGGATCAAGAGCGTCGAGGCGGCCGTCGGCGCATTGGCCCAGCCCGGCGCTCCGGTCCTCACCACGACCGGCTCCGAGCGCATCGTGACATTCGAGCTCGACGCCGCCGAGACCCAGCTGGCCAAGGCGGGCACCGAGGTCACCGTCGATCTGCCGGACGGCGGCAGCGCGGCCGGGTCGGTCTCCTCGGTCGGCCGGACGGCGAAGCCCGGCAAGGACCCGCAGGACAACGGCCCCAAGGTCACCCTGACCGTCTCCTTCGACAAGCCGGACAAGGTCGGCGGCTTCGACCAGGCACCGGTCACGGTGAACCTCACCGGCGAACTCCACAAGGACGTCCTCAGCGTCCCGGTGAACGCGCTGCTCGCGCTGCCCGGCGGCGGCTTCGGCCTCCAGGTCGTCCAGGACGGCACGGTCCGCGATGTGAAGGTCGAGCTCGGCATGTTCGCCGAGGGCCGGGTCGAGGTGTCCGGCGGCGGGCTGCGCGCGGGCATGAAGGTCGGGGTGCCGAAGATATGAGCACGGTCGTCGGCCTCAGGGCCGTCACCAAGGAGTACCCGGGCCCGGTGGCCGCGCTGCGCGGGGTGGATCTCACCGTCGAGGAGGGAGAACTCCTCGGCATCGTCGGCCCGTCCGGCTCCGGCAAGTCCACGCTGCTGCACATCATCGGTACCCTGGACCGCCCCACCAGCGGGTCCGTCCACATCGCCGGGCACGACGTGGCGGCCCTCTCCGACCGCAGGCTCTCCGCGCTGCGTGCCCAGCACATCGGCTTCGTCTTCCAGGCGTTCCACCTGGTACCGGGTGTCAGCGCCCGCGACAACGTCGCGGAGGGCCTGCTGTACTCGGGTCTGTCCCGTGCCGTGCGCCGGCGCAGGGCCGCCGCCGCGCTGGAACGGGTCGGGCTCGCCGACCGCCTCGACCACAAGCCGCACCAGCTCTCCGGCGGGCAGAAACAGCGGGTCGCCATCGCGCGGGCCGTCGTGGGGGAACCCGCGCTGCTGCTGGCCGACGAACCGACCGGGGCACTCGACTCGGCGTCCGGGGAAGCAGTGATGCGGCTGCTGCGCGACCTCAACGGGGAGGGCGCCACCATCGCGGTCATCACGCACGACACCGAGATCGCCCGGGACCTGCCGCGCGAGGTGCGCATCCGGGACGGCCGGGTGGTCGCGGACGTACGCACTTCCTCCGCGGACGCGCGCGAGGGATCCGGGAGCGTCCGCTCCCCCGCCGCGACGGGGGTGGACCAGTGAGGGCGCGGCGCGCGGACCGGGAGGCCGGCCGCCGGGGCCGGGAGCGGCTGAAAGCGGCCCGGCTCCGCCCCCGGGACGTACTGCACGTCGGCTCCGCGGGGCTGCGCAGCCGGCCGATGCGGGTCGTGCTCTCCGCCCTGGGCATCGCCATCGGCATCGCGACGATGATCTCGGTGGTGGGCATCTCCGCCTCCAGCCAGGCCCAACTGCTCCGGGAGCTCGACAAACTGGGCACCAACCTGCTCGTGGCCTCCCCCGGCGATTCGATGTTCGCCGGGCAGGACGTCGAGCTGCCCGAGGAAGCGGTCGGGATGGTGGGCCGCATCAAGGGCGTCCAGGAGGTGGGCGCGACCGCCGACCTCGACGCGACCGCACGCCGCAACGAGAAGATCGACAAGGACGACACGGGCGGGATCACCGTCAGGGCGACCACCGGCGACCTGCTGCGGGTGCTGCGCGGCGAGGTCCGCAGCGGCCGCTGGCTCAACGACGCGACCGGACGCTACCCCTCCGTCGTGCTCGGCCATGTCTCGGCGGAGCGTCTCGGCATCACCGCTCCGGGCCAACAGGTGTGGATCGGCGGCCGGTACTTCACCGTGGTCGGCATCCTCGCCCCGCTGCCGCTCGCGCCGGAGATCGAACGCTCCGCCCTGGTCGGCTGGGAGGGCGCGAAGCGCCTGCTGGGCTTCGAGGGCCACCCGACATCGGTGTACGAGCGCTCGGCCGACGCGGCGGTGCAGGACGTGCGCAAGGTCATGGCGGCGACGGTCGATCCCCAGAACCCGCAGAACGTGAAGGTCACCGACCCGTCGTCGGCGCTCCAGGCCAAGGCGGCGACCGAAGGGGCGTTCAGCAGCATGCTGCTGGGCCTGGGCGGCATCGCGCTGCTCGTCGGCGGCGTCGGGGTCGCCAACACCATGATCATCTCGGTGCTGGAGCGACGGTACGAGATCGGGCTGCGCCGCTCGCTCGGCGCGACCCGGGGCCAGATCCGTATCCAGTTCGTCACCGAGTCGCTGATGCTCTCCGGCCTGGGCGGCCTGGCGGGCGTGGCGCTCGGCGCGGCGGCAACCGGGGCGTACGCGTACACCGGCGGGCTGCCCTGGGTGGTGCCGCCGTGGGCGGTCGGCGGTGGCTTCGGCGCGACGCTGGTGATCGGCACGATCGCGGGCCTCTACCCGGCGGTGCGGGCGTCCCGTCTCTCACCGACGCTGGCACTGCACGCGTCGTGAACCCGGGGGGCGGTGCCGGCCCCCGGCACCGCCCCCCGGGTACGCCCCGGCCGGGCCGCATCGCCCACGGCCGCCGCATCGGTCAGGGCCCGTCCGGCGGATCAGGGCCGGACAGGGCACGGCGGCCGGTGCGGCGCGTCACAGGGCACCGGAACTTCCCTGGCAGCCCTAATGGCGAACAGACCGGGCTAGGGCCGCTCCAGCACCTGCGCCAGGTCCACCGCGGCCGCCACCCGCACCGCCACGCTCTCCGCGTACGCCGCGTCCGGGCGCTCGAAGGCGGCGCGGTGGGCGGACCGCAGAAAGGTCACCACGCCCAGCGTGCGCCCCCGGCTCCGCAGCACCGTGCACAGCGCGTGCACGGCGTCGCCCGGCCATTGCCGCTCGGCCGCCCACGCCCCGGCCCCGGACCCGGCACCCGCACTGGTCCGCACCGGCCCCGTGCGGTCCACCGCCTGGAGGGCCGGGTGCCCCGCCGCGTACCGCAGCGGAATGGAACCACCGGCCACCGGCAGACACGGCCCCGGCTCACCCGACGGCGTCGCCGCCACCCGCACCAGCCGCTCCCCCGCCACCACATCGACCAGCGCGTGATCCGCGAAACCGGCGAGCGCATAGTCCAGATAGGACGTCGCCGCCTCCATCGGGTCCTCGCACTCGGACGCCGACCGCGAGGCCCGGTGCAGCTGGTTCGACCGGAACCGCACCCGGTCCGCCTCCTGCGCCGCCAGCTTCTGGTCCGTCACGTCCTGGAACAGCCAGCCCACCCCCAGCGGAACCGGCTCCTGGGCCAACGGCGAGGCCAGCCGCAGAAAACCGCTGCGCCAGCACCGCCGCCGCTCCCCCTGCGCCGTCCGCAGCGTCACCCACAACTCGGCGGGCGCCGGTGGTGCGCCCTCCGCGAGCACATGCTGCAACGCGCCCTCCAGATCCTCCACGCCCTGCCCGATCAGCTCCCCCAGCGGGCGCCCCAGCAGCGTCCTGCGGCCACCGCCCAGCGCCCGCGCCGCATGCGCGTTGACGACCGTCGGCCGCAGATCCGCGTCGACCAGCACCACACCCCAGGACGCGTCCTCGAACAAAGCCTCGCTCAACGCGATCGACCGCTCCAGATCGATCTGCGCGTGCACCTCGCCGAACGCGCAGTACACCCCGGCCGGGCTGCCGTCCGCGCCCCGTACCCCGGCCGACTGGGTCCGCACCAGCACCCGCCCGCCGTCCTTGCGCAGCAGCGCGAACTCATGCACCTGACGCCCCGGCGCCCCCATGACCGCCATCAGCCGCCCCTGCACCTCCTCGGCG
>NZ_JBCEWQ010000264.1:0-6051 GCF_038448545.1 Streptomyces sp. CLV115 | reverse complement strand
GCTTGCCGGCCCCGCCCGGCCTCACCGCGTCCGACGCCGAGTCGAAGCGGTCGTCGAGGCTGTCGGGCGCGTCGCTCGTCCCGGTGTCCCGGGCGTTCTCGTCGTACAGCCTGCGCCACCAGTCGTCCTCGTTGGCGGCGGGCTTCTCCCCCTGCTGACTCATGCCCTTATTGTCGACCGCGAGGGCCGTACGAAAACGGGTCATCCGGAAATAGTGACCGCGAACATGGGTCCGCCGGGCGGCCCCACCCCCCACGGGAAGGACGCCCGGCGGACCGGTCAGTCGGTGATCAACGCACGGCGTACGCGTCGTTCACGGTCTGGATGACGGAGTTGCCGTTGGCGTCCGTCAGTTCGGTCTTCAGGGTGACCGGCTTGCCGGCCGCGCCCGCGTGGTTCACGGTCGCGGTCCAACGGCCGCCCTGCTGTGCGGTGGTGGCTTCGTTCCAGGTCTCGCCACCGTCGTACGAGTACGAGACCTTGGCGGCGACCAGCTTGCCGGGCGTGTAGCCGGCGTGGCCGCTGACGCTCAGGCCGATCTTCTGACCGTCCTTCGCCGCGAGGGTCTTGAGCCCGTCCGTGTCCAGGTCGTAGCCCGGGAAGAGCAGCGGGATCCCCTGGGAGTAGACGTTCTCGTCCCGCTTCGAACGGAACTTCCAGGTGGTCTCGGTGCTGGTGGACCGCTTCCACACGGCGGCGGGCTGTCCGAACCGGGAGGTCCTCATGGTGAGTTCGTACGCGGCGTCCTCCGCCGGGACGGTGAACACCCCGGACGGCCAGCCGGTCTCGCCGATCAACTTGCCACCGCTGCTCAGGCTCAGGTTGCCGACGTCGCCGAAGGAGCCCTGGAGTCCGGCGTGCTCGCTGTCGCTCCAGAAGCCCGGGGCGACGCCGATCAGGTTGTCCTGACGCTCGGCGGCGAGCTGGAGCCTGCCGGCGGCGTCGCGCGGGGCGGCCGGGGCCGGGATGCCCCGGTACCAGTTCTCCGTGCGCTTCGAGCCCGCCGTGTAGGTGCGCGGCTGGTCGGTCATCAGCTCGCCCCAGGGGAAGCTGGAGGAGAGGTATCGCACCCAGGCGGTGTCGCCCGCCGAGTAGTACTCGGTGCGCTTGCCGGGGGCGGCGACGACGTCACTGGCCGCGGAGAAGACACCGCCGTACGGGCGGTTGATGATCATCGTGTCGACGTAGTCGGCGGCGACGCCCATCGCCTCGTAGCCGGCCGTGACCTTGCCGAGCTTGGTGTCGCGGACCTTGTAGGTCCGGTCCGAGGTGATCGGGCCGGTCTCGGGGAACGCGAGGTTGTAGACGAACGGGCTGACCGCGGTGGCCTTCCAGCGCAGCGTGACCGGGCCGTCGGCCAGGGCGGCCTTCAGCGCGGCGGCCTCGTCCGCCTCGATGCCGAGCGCGGGCAGTGCCGCCTGGGCGTAGCCGACGGTCGGGTGCCACGGTCCCGCGGAGGGGCGGTGGGCGATGACGGCCTTCGCGCCCGCGGCCTTCGCGTCGCGCGTCAGGGCGTACAGGTTGTTGTCGTCGTCACCGACCTCGACCAGGGCGATCCTTCCGGCGACGCCCGCGGCCTTCAGCTCGTCGGGGGTGCCGGTTCCGGCGTCGACGAGTGCGGCCTCGCCCGTGCCGTCGAGGTTGACGGAGCCGTTGCCGGCCGCCTTCGGGTGCAGTTCGGCGCCGCCGACGACCGAGAGCCTGTCGATCTGCGGGGCGTAGGCGCGCCAGAAGCTGTCGAACTCGAAGTCGCCGTCGCTCGCCCTGCCCTGCACGTCGGCCAGGTAGTTCTTGATGTCGGAACCGGCGGTGACGGAGCCCGAGTGCAGCCAGACGTCGTCCCAGCTGCGGCCGAACGCCAGCGTGGTGGAACGGTTCTCGGTGGTGCGGTCCTCGGTCTTCACCTGGATCCGGTGGGCCTTGCGGGCGTCCAGGACCAGGGTGGTGTCCTTGGTGACGTTCAGCTGCGGCCGCGCGAGGTAGGCGAGGGACTCCGCCATGTTGCCGGTGGCGTCCGCCGGGTCGGGCGAGGCGACGAAGCTGGACACGAAGTACGCGCCGGGGCGCACCTGGTAGACCTGGTCGGTCGCGCCGTCGTTGAAGCGGCGCTCGCCGCTGGAGGTGTCGGTGCCGATGACGTCCAGCGAGGAGGCGCCGGCGGCGGGCCTGCCGGTGCGGTCGACGAGCTTGACCCGCAGGGTGACGGTCTCGGCTCCGACGTACAGCGAGAACGGAGTGGAGACCTTGGCGCCGCCGGGGCCGGTGGCCAGCACCCGTCCGGTGACATCGCCGTACTGGGCGGCCTTCAGCTTCGCCGTCGGGTCGATCTGCAGCGGAACCTTGACGGTGGCCCCGGCCGGCACGGTGACGGTGCGGGCGTCGAGCCTGGCGACGGAGGAGCGGACGGCCGAGCCGTCGTTCCCGGTGACGCCCCGGACGCTCAGCGAGAGCTTGACCGGCTCGGTGCCGGAGTTGGTGTACGGGAGGTCGACCGTGGTGCGGTCGGTGCGGTCCTGCGGCCAGTTGAAGGTGCCGCCCTGGACGGCGGGCGCGCCGACGACAGTGGTGTCGATGGCGGCCTTGACGTCGAGGCGGCCACCGCCCGTCTCGCGTACGTCACCGGGGATGTCGCTCTTCGCGGACGACACCAGGGCCGCCTTGATCTGCTGGGCGGTCCAGTCCGGGTGGCGCTGCTTCACGATGGCCGCGGCGCCCGCGACATGCGGGGTGGCCATCGACGTACCGGACATCGACTGGTACGCGTAGATGCCGCGGCCGCCGGCCGCGGCGGCCGAGATCGCGACGCCGGGGGCGGCGATCTCGGGCTTGAGGGTGTGCGATCCGATCGCGGGGCCGCGGCTGGAGAACTGGGCCGTGGTGTCGTCGCGGTCGACGGCGCCGACGGTCAGCACGCTGGGGGCGCAGCCGGGCGAGGAGACGGTGTTCAGCGTCGGGCCCGCGTTGCCGGCCGCGATCACGAACAAGGTGCCCTTGTTCTGCGCGAGTTCCTCGGCGGCGACACTCATCGGGTCGGTGCAGTCGGTCGGTTCCTGGCTGCCCAGGCTCATGGAGACGACGTCGGCCTTCTGGTCGACGGCCCACTGCATGCCGGCGATGATCCAGGACTCGGCGCCGGAGCCGCTGTCGTTGAGGACCTTGCCCGCGAGCAGGTCGGCGCCGGGGGCGACGCCCTTCTTCTTGCCTCCGCTGGCCGCGCCGGTGCCGCCGACGGTGGAGATGGTGTGGGTGCCGTGGCCCTGCCGGTCGTCGGTGGAGTCGGAGTCGGTGAAGTTCTCCGAGGCGGCGACCCGGCCCTTGAGGTCGGGGTGTTCGGCGTCGACACCGGTGTCCAGGACGGCGACCTTGGTGCCCTTGCCGTCGTATCCGGCGGCCCAGGCGAGGTCGGCGCCGATCTGCTTGGTCGACTTGTCGAGGGTGGCCCGAACCTTGCGGTCGAGCCAGAGCTTCTTCACGCCGGAGGCGGAGCGGGAACGGGTGTTGGTGACGTCCGCCCAGAAGTCGGCGGCCTTCTCCTTGTCCGCCTTGAGCGCGACGCCGTCGATGGCGTCGAGCGCGAGTCCGCGCTTCGCGCCGCGCGGGGCGGCGAGCGAGGCGCGGGCCTGGCCCTTGCCGTAGACCGCGATCAGGGGCATCGACTTGGTGTGCGCGTCGTCGTAGCCCTGCCGGATGAGGCCGGTGACGTTGAAGAGTTCCTCGTCCACCTTGCCCGCGGCCAGCGCGGCGACGGCGGTGTCGGGGTAGGCATAGAGGTTCTTGCCGGACTGCCTGGTCTGGAGGAGGGGCACGGTCCCGTCCTCGCGGGGCAGTGCGGTGACCGACGCGGCCCCCGAACTGTCCGTGCTCACCAGGACCTTGTCGCCGGTGACCAGCGTCACGGTGACGGGCTCGGCCTGCTTGGCGTCGGCGGCGGCGCTGCCGGTCAGTGCTCTCTTCCCCGTCGCTCCGTCCTGCGGCTGTGCCGCGGACGGTGCGATCGCGGTGACGGCCAGGACGGCGGCGGTGGCCGCCCCCAGTGCCGTGCGCGATATCGGACGCATCGCTCTCCCCAAGTGAATCCGGAACCAATCCGCGCAAACCGCAGTCTTCCGGAGGTTGTTGGTACTTCGGTGGCGCCACATTGGCAGAGCGACGAGCGATAAAGGGATGATGTACACGGCGGGTTTACGCCGTGGCCGCTTTCCGCCATGGCCGGACGCCCGGCGACAGCGACATCGTGCGGAATCACTGCGTCCGGGAGGGGTCCGGGGATGCTGGGAGCCATAGGGCTCGACGAGATACAGGAGTCGGCGTACCGAGCGCTCGTGGCGGTGGGGGCGGCGGAGGTCGCCGATCTCGCGCACCGGCTGGCGCTTCCGGAGCCGGACACCGAGCGGGCCCTGCGCAGGCTGGAGCAGCACGGTCTGGCCGCGCAGGCGTCGGCGCGCACGGGGCGCTGGGTGGCGGCTCCCCCCGGTGTGGCGCTCGGGGCGCTGCTGACCCAGCAGCGTCATGAGCTGGAGCAGGCGGAGCTGGCGGCGGCGTTGCTCGCCGAGGAGTACCGGGCGGAGGCCGCCGAACCGGCCGTGCACGATCTGGTCGAGGTGGTGACCGGGGCGAGCGCGGTCTCGCACCGCTTCCACCAGTTGCAGCTCGGCGCGACGAGCGAGGTGTGCGCCCTGGTCACCGGGAAGCCGATCGCCGTCAGCGGGATGGAGAACGAGGCGGAGGAGCAGGCCGCGACGCGCGGGGTGTCCTACCGGGTGGTGGTCGAGCGCGAGCTGCTCTCGCTGCCGTCCGGGATCACGGAGCTGTCGGCGGCGCTGAGCCGGGACGAGCAGTGCCGGGTGATCGACCGGGTGCCGACCAAGCTGGTCGTCGCCGACGGCTCGCTGGCGATGGTGCCGCTGACCGGGCGCGGCGCCGAGCCCGCCGCCCTGGTGGTCCATGCCTCCGGGCTGCTGGAGTCGCTGATGGGGCTCTTCGAGGCGGTGTGGCGCGAGGCGATGCCGCTCAGGCTGGGCGAGGGCGACCGACCCCAGGACGAGGCGACGGGGCCCGATCCGACGGATCTGGAGATCCTGTCGCTGCTGCTGGCCGGGCTGACGGACGCGAGCGTGGCGAAGCAGCTGGAGCTGGGGCTGCGGACGGTACAGCGACGGGTGAAGGGCCTGATGGAGCTGACCGGCGTGTCGACCCGGCTGCAGCTGGGCTGGCACGCCTACGAGCGGGGCTGGGTGGCCCGCACCCCACGGATCTGAACGGTCCGGCACAGTCGCCGCGACTGCGCACCGCTACTGCTCCGACACAAGCCCTGAGCTGCACCGACGGCCGCCGTCCCCGGGGTGCGCTGACGGGCGGGACCGGCCGGACTCCGGCAGGCTGGTGAGATGAGTGTGTGGCAACTCGTCGCCGTCGGGCTCGTCATGCTCCTCGGCCTGCTGGGCGTACTGGTGCCGGGGGTGCCCGGGCAGGCGATCGTCTGGGCCGCCGTGCTGTGGTGGGCGCTGACCGACATGACGCCGGTCGCCTGGGGCGTTCTCATCGGCGCCACCGCGCTGCTGCTGCTGAACCAGGCGCTGAAGCCGCTGCTGCCACCGCGCCGCCCGCACGAGACGGGGGCGCCGCGCAAGACCCTGACGCTCGGCGGGATCGGCGCGATCGTGGGCTTCTTCGTGGTGCCGGTGATCGGGGCGGTCGCCGGTTACGTGGGGACCGTCTACGGGGCGGAGCGGCTGCGGCTCGGCAGTCACGGGGCGGGGTGGACATCGGTGCGCTCGGTGATGCGGGCGACCGGCTGGTCGGTACTCGTCGAGCTCTTCGCGTGTCTGCTGGTGACGGGAGCCTGGCTCGGCGCGGTGATCTGGGGCTGATCACCTCCCACCCTTGTGACATCTGGCTGGACGGTGTCCAGATACCCGGAAACACATCGGATCTCTCCTGCTCCATTGACGGAACAATGGCCCGCGCCTACCTTCCCTGAAGGTATAGCTCGGATGAATTGAAGCGCCTGCGTACGAGTCGCCAGGAGAAGCCTTGCCCACAGCACCGGAC
>NZ_JBCEWQ010000263.1:0-6114 GCF_038448545.1 Streptomyces sp. CLV115 | reverse complement strand
GCATGTAGGCATTCGACGCCCGGCAGCCCACCCCGGACACCACCGACCGCGCGTTCGCCGCAGTGCGTGCCGGTGACTGTCTCGACGTGTACAACGACGGGCACGACAACATGAGCGCCAGGACTCCGGTCCGGGTGGGCTGCCGGGCGTCGAATGCCTACATGCACGTCAACCGTGTCAGCACCACCACCGGGGCCGGCAGTTCCTGCGACAGCGGGCCGGGCTTCACCTGGTGGCGCAAGTCCGGTGCGGACGGTGTCGAGCGGACACTCTGCCTCGACCGGGTGTTCCAGGTGGGCCAGTGCTTCCCCGCGCAGGTCAAAGGGGCGGCCAATGCCGATCTGACGGTGGTGTGGGACTGCGGCGCGTCGACCGTGCCCCGGGCCGGCCAGTCGATCCTCCGGATCACCGGCTACTACCGGGCGCCCGCGGCGGGCACGAACTGGACCTGTCCGGCCGGGCGCGGGGAGCGGTTCTGGTACTGGCCGGTGAACAACGGCCGGAGCATCATCTGCGCCTCGGCGGCCTGAACCGGCACGGCACAGCACCGCGCTCCCGACGGGGCAGCACCGTGCCGGCCGTTCCGGCCCCGGGGCACGCGAGCCCGGCGTGATCCGGACGAGAGGCGCTAGATCACCAGGCTCAGCAGCGCCGCCACCACGAACCCCGCGACCGACAGGACCGTCTCCAGGACCGTCCAGGACTTCAGGGTGTCGCGTTCGGAGATGCCGAAGTACTTCGACACCATCCAGAAGCCGCCGTCGTTCACGTGCGAGGCGAAGATCGAGCCGGCCGAGATCGCCATGATGATCAGGGCGAGATGTGCCTGGGACAGGTCCTGGCCCTCGACCAGCGGGACGACGATGCCCGCGGTGGTGACGATGGCGACGGTCGCCGAGCCCTGGGCGACGCGCAGGACCACGGAGATCAGCCAGGCGAGCAGGATGACCGGCAGACCGACGTCGTCGAAGGTCGTGGCGAGGGCGTCCGCGATGCCGCTCGCCTTGAGGACGGCGCCGAACACACCGCCCGCGCCGACCACCAGCAGGATGTTGCCGACCGGCTTCAGGGACGAGGTGGACACCGATTCCAGGGACTTGCGGGACCAGCCGCGGCGGATGCCCAGCAGGTAGTACGCCAGCACCAGCGCGATCGTCAGGGCGACGAAGGGGTTGCCGAAGAACTCGACGACCGAGCGCGGCGTGGAGGGGTCCAGCGCGATGGAGGAGAACGTCGCGGCGAGGATCAGCACCAGCGGGGTGCCGATGATCGTGAGTACGGTGGAGAGCGCGACCGGTTCCTCGCGCGGGGTGACCCCGGCGGCCCGCTGCTCGGCGACGACCGCGGCCCTGGCCTCCTCGGCGGCCTCGACCATGTCCTGCGGGACCGCGACGAAGATCCGCCTGCCGATCCACGCGGCGTAGCCCCAGGCGGCGAGTACGGACGGGATGCCGACGACGGCGCCCATCAGGATGACCCAGCCGAGGGAGACGTGGAAGAGTCCGGCGGCGGCGACCGGTCCCGGGTGCGGCGGCAGGAACGCGTGGGTCATGGACAGACCCGCCAGCAGCGGCATCGCGTAGAGCAGGATCGATTTGCCGGACCGCTTGGCGGCGGCGTACACGATCGGCGCGAGGACGAAGATGCCGACGTCGAAGAAGACCGGGATGCCGAAGATGAGGCCGGTGAGGCCCATGGCGAGCGGGGCCCGCTTCTCGCCGAAGAGGTTCAGCAGCCGGGTGCTCAGCACCTCTGCTCCGCCGGAGACTTCGAGGATCGCGCCGAGCATCGTGCCGAGGCCGATGATGATCGCCACGTGGCCGAGGATGCCGCCCATGCCGGACTCGACGACGGAGACGGCGGCGGACTTCTGGACCGTGCCGAAGAGTTCGGTGACGGAGAGTCCGGCGCCCAGGCCGACGGCTATGGAGACGGCGAGCAGCGCGACGAACGGCTGAAGCCTGACCTTGATGATCAGGAAGAGGAGGAGGGCGATGCCGAGGGCGGCGACGGTCAGCAGACCGGCGGTGCCGTCGATGAGCGGAAGGATTCCGCCGGTGTGGGAGGGTGCCTCGGCCGGTGGTGGGGTTGCGGCGAGCAGCATGCGTAACTCCGTTGTCGGAGAAGGGGTTTCGGGTGTGGGGGAGCGCGGCACGGCGCCCCCGTGGGGTGGGGCGCCGTGCCGTGCGCGATCGTGCGGCGGTGCGGGTGCGGCAAGTGGATCAGCTGGTTCAGCCGAGGACCGCGAGCGCGTCGATCTCGATGAGCAGGCCCTTGGGGAGGCCGACGTAGACCGTCGTGCGGGCGGCGGGGGCGGCCTTGAGGTCCTGCTCGCCGAAGTAGGAGTTGTAGATCTCGTTCATCTCGGCGAAGTGGTCCACGTCCGTGAGGTAGACACGCATCATCATCACGTCGTCCCAGCTCGCGCCGCCCTCCTCCAGGATCGCCTTGACGTTGGCGAAGGTCTGGAGCGTCTGCTCGCGCAGGGTCGGGCCGGCGGGGGTCGGGGCCCGGCCCTCCGCGGCGGGCAGGAAGCCGACCTGGCCGGCGACCTGGAGGATGTTCCCCTTCTTCACGCCGTGCGAGAACTTCGCGGGGGGCGTGGTGTGGGTGCTCGGGGTGAGGGCGATCTTCTCGGTCATGGCTTTCAGGCTTTCTTGGGTCGGGTGGTGCCGGAGTACTCCCGGCTGATGGAGTCGGCGGTGCGGCGCACCAACGGGAGCAGGGTGAGGAGTTCCTCGGCCGTGACGACGACATTGGGTGCGGAGACCGACATCGCGGCGACGACCCGCCCGTCCGCCCCCCGGATGGGGGCGCCGATGCAGTTGATGGATTCCTCGTGGCCACCGAGGTCGGTGGCCCAGCCCTGTTCGCGGACGACGGTGAGCTCCTTGAGGAAGGCACCGGCGTTCGGGGTCGAACGGGACGTGTACATGGGGTAGTCGAGCTTCTCGGCGACGGCGCGCCGCTCGGGCTCGGAGAGGTCGGCGAGGAGCAGCTTCGCGACGGCGGCGACGGTGATCGCGACGGGCTTGCCGATCCGCGAGTACATCCTGACCGGGTAGCGGCTCTCGACCTTGTCGATGTAGAGGACTTCCTGCTCCTCGTACACCGCGAGATGCACGGTGTGCCCGCAGCTCTCGTTGAGTTCGACGAGGTGGGGGTGGGCGATCTCCCGTACGTCGAGGTTCTCCACGGCCTCCTGCGCGAGGGCGAAGAGGCGGGCGCCGAGGCGGTAGCGCTGGTCCTGCTGGCGGTAGACGAGCCCGTGCTCGTGGAGCGTACGGAGCAGGCGCAGCGCCGTGGACTTGTGGACGCCGAGCCGCTCGGCGACCTGGCCGAGGTCTGCGGGCCCCTGGGCGAGCAGCGGCAGGATGCTCAGCGCCCGGTCGACGGTCTGACTCATGTCGTACGTACCTCCTGGTCGTCCCCCGTCCACCCGGGGCCGAGACGAAGTCTCCCCCAGGCCTCGTCGTCCAGTGCGGCAAGGGAGTCGGCGTGCGCGCGGGCCGGCGGGGCGGTGAGGTCGCCGGGGACGGTGAGGACGGCGGCGGCCATGAGGTGGCCGTGCCGGACGCGGTCGCGTACGGGGAGGCCGCGCAGGGTGGCGGAGAGGAACCCGGCGGCGAAGGCGTCGCCCGCGCCGACGGGGGCGACGACGTCCACCCGGAGGGCGGGGACGGTGGTGGTGACGTCGTCGGCATCCGGGGTGTCTCCGGTGCCCGGGACGTTGTCGGGCCCCGGGGCGTCGCCGGTGCCCGAGAAGACCGTCGCGCCCTCCGCGCCCCGCTTCACGACCAGGGTGGCCGGCTCCGGCAGCGCGGCGCGGATCGCCGCCGCGCCGGTCACCCCCCAGGCCTCCTCCGCCTCGTCCTCGCCGACGAAGACCAGGTCGCTGCGGCGGGCCAGGTCGAGGAGCACCCCGGGGGACGCGTCGGCGTCGCGCCACAGGCCCGGCCGGTGGTTGACGTCGAAGGAGATCAGCGGGCGGCCGGGGCGGGGGGCGGTCAGGTCGTGGAGCAGGGCCAGGCAGTCGGCGGAGAGCGCCGCGGTGATGCCGGACAGGTGCAGGATGCGGGTCGCGGGGAGCGTCGCGTACGGGATGTTGTCCGGGGACATCGCGGACGCGGCGGAACCGGCCCGGTAGTAGGCGACCTCGTGCACATCGGTGGCCCGGTCGGTCGCGGTGCGGAAGTAGATGCCGGTGGGCCGGGACGGATCGCGCCGCACGCCGGAGGTGTCGACCCCGTAGCCGGCGATCGCCTCGACGAGGTGGTCGCCGAAGCCGTCCGCGCCGACCCGGCTGACCCAGGCCGCCCGGTGGCCGGCCGCGGCCAGTGCGCAGGCGACGTTGGACTCGGCGCCGCCGATGCCGCGGCCGAAGGAGGGTACGTCGGCGAGGCGTCCGGGCTGCGACGGCAGGAACGTCACCATGGACTCGCCGAGGCAGACGACTTCGGCGGCCGTGGCGGCGTCGGCGGACCTGGCCGGGGTTCCGGACACTCGGGGCTCCTCGCGGGTTCGGTGGTGCGGTTCGGGCGCGGCGGGGGTTGCACGCCATTGACCCGGCGTCGGCTCGGATGTTAGACAGCGTTAAGCGATATACGCAATGGGTGTTGCATATGATGCAACGATGACTTCGATCGAGGAGGCCCCCTTGGCCGCCGACCGTCCTGTGTCCGGACTTGCCGACGAGCTGGTCGACCACCGCTTCAAGGCACTCCCGCCCGACGCGGAGGGCCTGACCGTCGGCGCCCTCGCCGCCGAGCGCCGCAATCTCTTCACGGGCGGCTTCACCACCCCGGTGCTCGCCCTGTCCGCGGAGTCGGTCGAGCACAACCTCGCCCTCCTGGAGACGTACGCGGAGCGCCACGGGCTCGCCTTCGCCCCGCACGGCAAGACCTCCATGTCCCCGCAGCTCTTCGCCCGCCAGCTGGAGTACGGCGCCTGGGGCATCACCGCGGCCGTGCCGCACCAGGCGCGGGTCTACCGGGCGTACGGGATCCGGCGGATCTTCCTCGCCAACGAACTCGTCGACGCCCCGGCCCTGCGCTGGCTCGCCGCCGAGCTGGACTCCGACCCGGAGTTCCGCTTCGTCTGTTACGTCGACTCGGTGCGTGGCGTGGAGCTGATGGACGAGGCGCTGCGCGCGGCGGGCGCCGCCCGCCCCGTGGACGTGGTGGTGGAGCTGGGCGCGGGCGAGGGCGCGCGCACCGGCGCCCGTACCGAGGCCGACTGCGTGGCGGTGGCCGACGCGGTGGCGGCGGCCGGGACGCTGCGGCTGGTGGGCGTGGCCGGTTACGAGGGCGAGGTGCCGGAGGCGTCCGCCGAGCGGGTACGGGCCTGGCTGGAGCGGCTCGTCGCGCTGGCCGCCGACCTCGACCGGGCGGGGCGCTTCGCGGCCGGCGAGCAGATCGTGATCAGCGCGGGCGGGAGTGCGTGGTTCGACGCGGTGGCGGAGGTGTTCGCGCGGATCCCGGAGCTCTCCGCGCCGGTGCTGAAGCTGCTGCGCTCGGGCGCCTATGTCTCGCACGACGACGGCCACTACCGCCATCTGACCCCGTTCAACCGGGTGCCGGAGGAGGGGGAGCTGCAGCCCGCCTTCCGGCTGTGGGCGCAGGTCGTGTCGCGCCCGACGGACGAGCAGGCGTTCCTCAACGCGGGCAAGCGGGACGCGGCGTACGACCTCGATCTGCCCGAGGCGCAGGTCGTGCGGTCCGGCCGGGACGGCACGGTGCGGCCCGCGACGGGTATCTCGGTGACCGGTCTCTCCGACCAGCACGCGTGGGTGCGTACCGAGCCGGGTGCGGAGCTGGAGGTGGGTGACTGGGTGGGGATGGGTCTGTCGCACCCGTGCACCAGTTTCGACAAGTGGCAGCTGATTCCGCTGGTCGCGGCGGACGGGACGGTCACGGACTACATCCGTACGTTCTTCTGATCCCTGCCGGTCCTGTTGGTCGCTGCCGGCCCTGCTGGTCCTGCTGGTCGCTGCTGGTCGCTGCTGGTCGCTGCTGATTCCTGCCGGTCCCTGCGGTCGGCCGGCTGCGGGTGGGGGGAGTTGCCCTGCGGGGCTGCTCCCCCGGCCCGCCCCTTGCCGTAACCGGGGGCTCCGCC
>NZ_JBCEWQ010000262.1:0-6213 GCF_038448545.1 Streptomyces sp. CLV115 | reverse complement strand
GGGGTCACGCGCCCCGCAGGCCGGGGAGTCCTCGGCCCTGGCCGCGACCGCCCCGGGCGGCCCGCCCGTCGCGGCGGCCGGCGCCGACGGGGTGACCGCCGCGCTGACCAGTCCGGCGACGGCCCGCGGCTGCCGTTCCTGGGAGGTGGTCGAGGTCCGCGACGGCCGGTCGGCCCGGCTGATGGCGGACCTCGGCGAACTGGCCCCGGCCCGGCTCACCTCGGGCCCGCCGTCCGCGCCGCACGATGTCACCGGGCGGGCCGAGCGGGACAGCTGGGCGCGGACCGCCTGTCTGCTGTCCGAGGTGCGCTCCTACGGGGTGCGGTCGGTGAACTCCTGGCAGTACGCCGTGCAGTCGCTGCCCGAGGGCAACGGCTCCGCGCGCTGGCTCTGCACCCGGGCGGAGACCTGGCGGGGTACCGGCAGCCGGGTCCTCGCCCAGTTCCAGGCCCCGTCGGCGCCGGCCGCCGCGACGGGCGGGCCGCCCGGGGCGGTCGCGGCCAGGGCCGAGGACTCCCCGGCCTGCGGGGCGCGTGACCCCCGGGTGCTGGCCGGGGTGCTGTGGAAGTCGCAGGGCGGCCGCTGGTACGTACTGGCGGCGGGCAGTTCCCGGTTCGCCTCGCTGACCGCGTCGGGCGGGGTCGCGGCGCGCTCCGACGGCCGGCTGCTCGCCGCGCCGGCCCGGGCGGGCGACCGCGCGCGGCTGAACGGGACACTGGTGGACGGCAGTCGGGCGGGCGCGCTGCGCTGACCGCCCGCGCTCCGGGGCGTCAGGAATTCGCCGCACGCCTCTGTTCCGGCGGCTTACCTCTCAGTACATTGACAATATGTCTAACACGCAGCCGGCGCCGGTCGCCTCGGAGCGGACACCTCTCAAGGCCCGCAAGGTTTCCTTCGCCTGGGAGAAGACTCCCCTGCACTGGGTGCCGGGCGACCCGTTCACCACGCACACCATCAATGTGCTCCATCTCCTGCTGCCGGCCGGGGAACGCTGGTTCATCCACGTGTACCGGCAGGTGCTGCCGTACATCCACGACGAGCAGCTGCGCCAGGACGTCATCGGCTTCATCGGCCAGGAGGCCGTGCACTCCCAGGCGCACGACGACGTCCTGCCCCGTCTGAAGGAGCTCGGTCTCGACCCGACGCCGTACACCGCGCAGGTCGACTGGTTCTTCGAGAAGCTGCTCGGCGACCGGACGCTGCCGCCGGGCCGGGCCCGCAAGTGGTGGCTGATGGAGCGGGTGGCGCTGATCGCGGCGATCGAGCACTACACCGCCTTCCTCGGCGACTGGGTGCTCAACGCCGACGAGCTGGACCGGCGCGGCGCCGATCCGATGATGCTGGACCTGCTGCGCTGGCACGGCGCGGAGGAGGTGGAGCACCGCTCGGTCGCGTTCGAGGTGTTCATGCATGTCGACGGCGGCTACCCGCGCCGGGCCCGCACCTGGGCCACGGCGTTCAGCGCGCTGGTCTTCCTCTGGCAGCGCGGCATCCGCTTCTTCATGGAGAACGATCCGAGCCTGCTGAACGGCAAGGGCTCGTTCAAGGACTTCTACGTCGGCGGGAAGCGCGGCACCCTGCCCGCCACCGGTGATCTGCTGCGTTCGGTACCCCGCTATCTGAGCCGGGACTACCACCCCTCGCAGGAGGGCAGCACGGCCCAGGCCATCGACTATCTCGCCCACTCGCCCGCGGCCACCGCCGCCGAGGCCCGTACGACGGGAACCAGCTGACCATGCCGCTCCCCCTGCCCCGCCTGCGCACCGTCGTCCTGGTCGCGGGCGCCGCACTGCTGGCCAAGCGCGCCCTGCACCGCCGGATCCAGAACTCCCCGCTGTGGCCGCTGCCGGCCCTGGAGGAACCGGTCTCGGGCCACTCCGGGCGCCGCACCACCGCCACCCGCCGGCTGCTGATCACCGAACGGACCACCCCGGCCGAGGGCGTCGTACAGCTCCGTCTCGAAGGCTCCGCCCTGCCGCCGTGGCAGCCCGGCGCGCACCTCGATCTCCTGCTGCCCTCCGGCCTGGTCCGGCAGTACTCGCTGTGCGGCGACCCGGCCGACCCCGACACGTACACCATCGCGACGCGGCTGGTCGAGGACGGCCGGGGCGGCTCCCGCGAGGTCCACGCGCAGCTCCACGAGGGCGAGGAGGTGGAGATCCGCGACCCGCGCAACCGCTTCCCGCTCGCCGACGCCCCCGCGTACCTGTTCGTCGCGGGCGGCATCGGCATCACCCCGATCCTGCCGATGCTGAGGTCCGTCGCCGCCTCGGGCGCCGACTGGCGGCTGTTGTACGGCGGACGGACCCGCGCCTCGATGCCGTTCCTGGACGAGATCGAGAAGCTGGGTGCGGAGGGCGGCCGGGTGACGGTGGTCGCCGAGGACGAGGCGGGCCGCCCGGACGCCGCGACGGCCCTGGCGAGGACGGCGGAGGGCACGGCCGTCTACTGCTGCGGCCCCGAACCCCTGATGGACGCGGTCACCGCCGCCCTCCCGCCCGGCCGCACCCTCCATCTGGAGCGCTTCACGGCGGCGGCCGGCCCGTCGGCCGGCTCCGGCCCGTTCGAGGTCGAGCTGCGCCGCTCCGGCCGTACGGTCCGGGTGGCGGCGGACCGGTCGGTGCTGGCCGCGGTCCGCGAGGAACTGCCGTACGTCTCGTACTCCTGCGAGCAGGGCTTCTGCGGAACGTGCCAACAGCGCGTCCTGGAGGGCGAGATCGACCACCGCGACGAGCTCCTGACGGACTCGGAACGGGCGGACTCGATGCTGATCTGTGTGTCCCGGTGCCGGGGCGAGCGGCTGGTGCTGGATCTGTAGCGACGGCGGGGCGGCGAGATCGGGGCCGCCCGCCGCCCCTGCCCCGCCGTCCCACTCGGTACGCTGTCCGGCATGACGACCGGGGTGCGGCGCAGGATGGGCGTCGAGGAGCGCAGACAGCAATTGATCGGTGTCGCGCTGGAGTTGTTCAGTCACCGCGCCCCGGACGAGGTGTCGATCGACGAGATCGCGGCCGCCGCGGGGATCTCGCGGCCATTGGTCTACCACTACTTCCCGGGGAAGCAGAGCCTGTACGAGGCCGCGCTGCGACGGGCCGCCGACGAACTGGCGGCCCGGTTCGTGGAGCCCCGCGAGGGTCCGCTCGGCACCAGGCTGCTGAAGGTGATGGGGCGGTTCTTCGACTTCGTCGAAGAACACGGTCCGGGGTTCTCGGCGCTGATGCGGGGCGGCCCCGCGGCGGGGTCCTCGACGGCGAACGCGATGATAGACGGGGTGCGGCAGGCCGCCTGCGAGCAGATCCTGGCCCACCTGGGGGTGGAGGATCCGCCGGCCCGGCTGGAGCTGGTGGTGCGTTCCTGGGTGTCGCTGGCCGAGTCGACGGCGCTGATCTGGCTGGACGGGCGGCGGATTCCGCGCGAGGAGCTGGAGGTGCAGCTGGTGCACGACTTCGCCGCGCTGGCCGCGGTGAGCGCCGCGTACGACGAGGAGATGGCGGGCATCGTACTGCGGGTGCTCGGCCAGGAGCCGGCGGACGGCCCGTTCGGGGAGCTGCTGAACCGCCTCTCCGCGCTGGCGCCCGCCGTACCCGCCGTTCCCGCGCAGCGGCTGCCGTAGCGGCGGCGCGGCTCAGCGCTTGTCGTAGGACGGGTCCAGATCCCGGGTCTCCGCCGACGCGTGGACGGTGACGTCGGGGCCGGGTACGAGGTGCGCCGCCGCCAACTCCAGTACGCAGGAGGTCAGCCGGGCCTTGGTCTGCGCGCTGCGGCCGGGCAGCATCGCGATCGAGATGTGCAGGACCGCGTCCCCGGCGGCCGCGTCACCGGCCACGAAGTCCTCGACGCGCCGGAAGCGGGTCTTGCAGGCGGCGATCTTCGTGGTGACCGTCTCGGCGACCAGCGGGTGCAGGGCGAGCGCGAAGCCGCGGCGGTCGAAGCTGTCGTCGAGCTCGGCGGAGTAGTCGACGGTGATCTGCGGCATCATGCGCTCCTTGTTGCGGGGCCGAGGGGGACGGCCCGTTGTCGGACCTCACCCTTACGCCGATCGACATGTCCGTGCAAGGGGCACCGACCGGGCCCTACATGAGCAGTTCGCCATGGAGTGCGGCTGCCAGGCCGACCTCCGCGTTGTCCGCCCGGCCCCGTTCGAAGGCCCGCTGGTAGGCGGCGTCGCCGACGGCCTCGCGGGCCTGGCGTTCGCATGCCGCGCGCAGCGGTTCCAGTTCGGGGGTGCCGCGCTGCGGCTGGCCGACCATCCGCCAGTACACCTGCCCGGTGCCGTAGACCCGGGCCGCGCGGGCACCCGCGCCCTGGGCGGCGATCGCCGCGGCCAGGATGTCCAGGCCCAGCGCGATCCCGAAGCGGTCGCGCATGCGGTGCTTGCCCGCCAGCATCGAGCGGGCATGGGCGGCGGAGGTCTCGGCGTCGCCCTGCAGCAGGGCGATCAGGGCGAGCTGGTAGTCGACGTAGCTGCGGGTCCAGCACTCGTCCTGGGCCTCGCAGACCGCGCGCAGGACCGAGGCCGCCTCCGCCGCCTCGTCCAGCCGGCCCAGGCCGGTCAGGGCGAAGACCGTGATGAGCCGGCAGCGCAGCCGGTAGGCCTTTTCGAGCGGGGTGGCGGTGCCGGTCGAGCGCAGCACCCGGTCGACCTCGCGCAGGCCCGCCTCGGGGCGGCCGGTCATCAGATGGGTGAGGCCGCACAGATAGGCGGCGGCGAGGATGCCCTCGTCGGTGCCGTCGCGCGCGGCCTCCCTGGTGCACTCGCGGCCCACCCGGCGGGCGGCCGGGTAGTCGCCCTGGAGCATGACGGTGATGCCCAGCACCCACAGGGCGCGGGTGCGGTGGGGGCCCTCGGCCGGTCCGGCGGCCAGGGCGCGCCGGGCGTATTCGCGGGTCTGCGGGAGATGGCCGCAGCAGCACCAGAAGAAGCCGATCCGGCCGGCCATCTCCTGGGCGGCCGCGGTGTCGTGGGCCAGCAGGTGGTCCAGGGCGGCGCAGAGGTCGGCGTGCGCCTCGGCGATGCGGTGGTACCAGCTGATCTGGTCGTCGCCGGTCCAGCCGGCGTGGGCGTTGCGGGCCAGGCCGAGGAAGCAGGCGGCGTGCCGGTCGGCGGCGGCCCGTTCCTCGCCCAGTTCGGCGAGCCACATCCGTCCGTACTCGCGGATGGTGTCGAGCATGCGGTGCCGTACGCCGTCCCGGCCGACGACGGACTTGGCGACCAGGCCCTTCAGCGCCCTGGTCACACCGTCCGGGCTGAGCGGTCCCCCGGCGCAGACCTCGCGGGCCACGGCCTCGTCGAAGTCGCCGCGCAGGACCGTCAGCCGGGCCCACAGCAGCCGTTCCAGCGGGGTGCACAGCTCGTGGCTCCAGCCGATGGCGGTGCGCAGGGTGCGGTGGCGCGGCGGCCGGACCGAGGCGTCGGCGGTCACGTCGAAGCAGGTCCTGATCCGGGCGGCGATCTGCTGGACGGTGTCCCGGCCGAGGGCCCCGGCCGCGAGTTCGACGGCGAGCGGAATGCCTTCGACGCGGCGGCAGATCTCGGCGGCGGCCTCGGCGTTCCCCGGCTCGTCCAGGGCCAGCCCGGGGGCCGCCACGGATGCCCGGTCCCGGAACAGCGTCAGGGCGTCCGCCGCGCCCTCGACGGGCAGCGGGTCCACCTCGACGACCTGTTCGCCCCTGGTGTTGAGGGGCTGGCGGCTGGTGGCGAGCACGGTGAGGCCGGGCGATGTCGTGAGGATCTCGCCGAGCAGGTGGGCGCAGGCGGGACGCAGATGCTCGCAGCTGTCGAGGATCAGCAGCATCTCCTTGTCGACGAGCCATTCGCACAGGGCGTCGATGGGCATGCGCAGGGTGTGGTCGGAGAGCCCGACGGCGTCGGAGACGGTCGCGATGAGCAGTCCGTCGTCGTGCAGCGGCGACAGGTCGGCCCACCACGCGCCGTCGCGGTGCCCGGCCGCCGCCTGCCGGGCGGCGCGGACCGCGAGCCGGGTCTTGCCGACGCCACCGCTGCCGGTGAGCGTGGTCAGCCGGTGCGTGGCGAGGGTGTGTTCGAGCCGGGCAAGTTCGGCTTTCCGTCCGACAAAGCTCGTTGTCTCCTCGGGGATGTTGCTCGCCATGGTCACCGTCGCTGAAACAGGTGGACCGGCCGGTCCCGGACCCTGGTTCCGGTGCGGCACAGGCATGCGGGATGCCTGTGCCGTCCGGAGAGGGGCCGGGACC
>NZ_JBCEWQ010000261.1:0-6398 GCF_038448545.1 Streptomyces sp. CLV115 | reverse complement strand
CCCCCACTCCTCCTGGCCCGGACCGCTGCCCAAGCCCGCCACGCAGCATCGGCCGCCCCCGCACCACCCCGACTACCTGCTGCCCTGGCAGAGCTCGGACACCGCACCGGACCCCGGCTCGCCGAACGGGGCCGACACCCCCGCGACCACCCCCGGCCGCCACAGCGACCTGCGCCGGCTGCGCACCGCGTACCGGCTGCTGCGGCGCACCGCGGCACTGACCGCGCTCGGCTACTTCGTGGTCTTCCTGCTGCTCTCCGGCTACGCCAAGGAGCTGCTGGACCGCCCCCTGTTCGGCGGCCTCAACCTCGGCCTGGCGCTGGGTCTCTGCCAGCTCCCCGTGACCCTGCTCGCCGTCCACCTGTACGAGCGGACCGCCCGGCGCACGGTCGACCCGCTCGCCGCCCGGATGCGAAGAGCAGGAGCGGCCCGGTGAACGGATTCGACAACTCCGCGCAGTCGATGTCCCTGGTGGCCTTCCTCGCCGTGGGCACCGTGGCACTGCTGCTCTGCGTGATGACCGGCCCGGACCGCGACGACGTCGACGAGTTCTACACCGGCTCCCGCTCGCTCTCGCCCCTGCAGAACGGACTCGCCCTCGCGGGCGACTACCTCTCCGCGGCCACCGTGCTCGGCACCACCGGCATCATCGCCCTCACCGGCTACGACGGGATGATCCTCGCCCTGAGCATCACCCTCTCGCTCGTGCTGCTGATGTTCCTGCTGGCCGAACCGCTGCGCAACGCGGGCGGGTTCACCATGGGCGACGTACTGATCCGCCGCGCCCCCGGCCGCGCCGTCCGCATCACCGCCTGCGCGGCCACCCTCGCCGCGCTCATCCCGATGATGGTCGTCCAGCTCGCCAGCAGCGGCGATCTCCTCGCCTTCATCCTCGGGTTCGACACCTCCGGATTCCGCACCGGAGCCATCATCGGGCTCGGCACCCTGATGATCGGCTACGCGGCGATCGGCGGCATGAAGGGCACCTCGCTGATCCAGATCGTGAAGACCGTGGTCCTCTTCGTCGCCGCGTTCACCATCGCCGTGATGATCATGAACCGGTTCGACTGGAACACCGACTCACTGATCTCGGCCGCCCGCCAGAGCAGCGGCGCGGGCGCCGACTATCTGCGCTCGGGGCTCCAGTTCGAGGGCAGCGGGCTCGACATGGTCAGCTCCGAGCTGACCGTGGTGCTCGGCGCCGCCTGCCTGCCGCACGTCACCATGCGCATGTCGAGCGCCCGCTCCACCCAGGCCGTCCGGCGCTCGATGTCCTGGGCGGTCTCCGTGGTCGCCGCGATCTGCCTGCTGCTCGTCGTGATCGGCTTCGGCGCGGGCGCGCTCGTCGGCCACGAGGGCATCACCGCCGCCGGGGCCTCGGGGAACAGCGCGATCCTCCAGATCAGCGGGGAGGTCGCCAACGGTACGCAACTGGGGGCCCTGATCATCACGACGATGACGACGGCGATCTTCCTGACGCTGCTCGCCTCGGTCGCCGGAATGATCCTGTCCTGCGCCAACTCCCTCGCCCACGACCTGTTCGCACACGGGCTGCACGGGGTGCGCGACCCGGACCGCAAGCCGCTGGCCGGCCTCTCCGAGATGCGTACGGCACAGGCCTCGGCAATCGTGATCGGGCTGCTCGCCACCACGCTCGCGGTCGTGGCCAGGCACTGGAACGTACAGGCGCTGGCGACGCTCTCGTTCTGCGTCGGCGCGTCCGCGCTCGCCCCGGCGCTCCTCTACAGCATGTTCTGGCGGCGCTTCACCCGTACCGGACTGCTCTGCACCCTCATCGTCGGCACCCTCACCACCCTGGTGCTGATCACCGGCACCAACCTGGTCTCCGGCTCACCGAGCTCGGTCTTCCCCGACCACGACTTCAACTGGTTCCCGTACACCACCACCGGGCTCGTCTCCATCCCGGCCGGATTCCTGGCGGGCTGGCTCGGCACGGTGCTCCCCCGCCACACGGCTCCGGCGGCACGCCGGCTCTACCAGAGCGAGGAGCCCCGGATCCTGGCGGGAGTACCACCGACGTCCCGGCACTGAACCCGGCCGCCGCACGCTCCACGGCACGCTGTCGGCAGGCGGCACGACGACAGTCCCGCACACTCCGGGTGGAGGGTGCGCGGGGCTGTCCTCGTTGTGCGGGACTGCCGTCGCCCAGGGCGGAGACCGCCACTCCACGGCATCGGTCAGACCACCGGACCGGACTCCCGGCAGTTCCTGCACAGGCCGTCACGGAACGCCTCGGGCCTGCCCGGGGCGCCGCACTCGGTGCACTCCACCATCAGGCGGCGTACGGGAGTTGCCTGCGCGGCCGGGGTAGTGGCGGGCAGGCGGGGCGGGAGTTTGTCGTGGAGGCGGCGGCGGACGAAGCCGAAGGGGGAGTCGACGGACGCGGGAAGCCCGGCGGTGAGGGCGTGCGTCAGGTAGTCGGCGTCCACGCCGCGCGCGAACCACTCGGCGGCCGCCCGCTCCAGTGCCGCACAGTCCGCCGCCGAGAGGGCCAGCCGGGAATCGGCACGCCCGAGACGGGCCAGGGCGGCAAAGGCGGGAGAAGGCCCTGGCCGGGACTGCGGCTGCGGGTGCGGGTGCGGGTGCGGGTGCGGCTCCACAGTGCGCTGCTGCGGTACGTGTACGGGCGCGGGCTCCGGCTCAGACGCGGGCGCGGGCTCAGACGCGGGCGCGGGCGCGGGCGCGGGCGCGGGCGCCGGGGGATCCACCGGCTTCGCGGTCGGCAGCGGTGCGGACCGGCGCTCCTCGGCAGCGAGGAAGGCGTCCCACCACTCGTTGTCGTGAGCAACCCGCGACCAGAAGGTACGCGTGACCCAGCGGACCCGGTCGCCGCTCTCGCCGCTCTCGCCGTTTTCGCCGCTCAGGCACCGGACATGCCGCAGATGACCGGCCACCCCCAGAGCCCGCAGCGCGCTGCCGACGGCCATCTGCCCGTACAGGGGCTGGCTCTTCGCCAGCGACTTGATGTCCATCGCCGCCCCCTCGGGCAGGGCGTCCACATAACCCGCGATGTGCCGCTCGCGCTCGGGCAGCAACGTGAAGCCGGCCTCGGGCGGCGGACATTGCTCCGGAACGGATCGCTTTCCGTAGCCGGGGCGGGCCTTCGGGTGCGGGCGCGAGGATGCGGACGCACGCAGGGCAGGGCTAAGGTCTGAAACAGCCACGGGATCGCTCTCTTCGATCTTGGGGTCAGACCCCGGCCGGTGCTGGTAACACCGCGTCGGGGTCGTTGCGTTGGCACCGTAAGCAGCCGCGACTCCGCGCCGCAAGTCGGTCACGACTAGTCATACTTGCTGGCCGTGACGGGTCCGGGAGGGTGGGGAGGTTTTCCCAACCCCCTTCATTCACCTACCGGTTGTAAGACATCGCTCGAATCCCGACGTCCGGATCCCGGCTCCCGAAGCCCGAAGCTCAAGACCCGGCCCCGCCCCTCCGCCCCGTCACCCGAAAGAGTGCACAAGCCCCGTCCGAAGCTCGAAACACGAAACTCGAAGCTCGGCTCCCGGATCTCGGATCCCGGCTCCCGGCTCCCGGATCTCGATGCGAGGCGCGTACGCCTCTGGCACAGGCGAACGAGGTCGGCGATTCTGTTCGCATGCTGCTCCCGATCATCCACAAGACGGCCGAACTGATCGAGGTCGTCCGCATCACCGACCCGAACAGGCATTTCGGCGCCGCGGACCTGACCGGCGACGAGGTCGCTCGCTGGGAGGCGCCCCAGGTCGATCAGGTCCTGGCACTGGTCGGCGACCTGCCGGACGGCGAGATGCACCGCTGCTTCGCCCCGGGCTGGGGCATCCGGGTCCACGGTGCCAACGGTCTGCTCTTCCAGCTGGCCTTCTGCTTCCACTGCCACGACGTACGGCTGTGGGGACCGGCCGTCCCGGACGAACAGGCGGGGCTCCACAGCTTCGACGCGGACAGCGCGCCCGCCCGGGAACTCCTCGGCCGGTTCCGTGCGGCTGCGGAGAAGCCCGCGTAGTCGGATCGAAGCGAAGCGAAGCGAAGCGAATCGAAGCGGATCGGATCGGATCGGATCGGATCGGATCACGATCCGCCGCGCAGCCGGTTCAGTCCTCCGCCGGGGCCACCCGTCCGGTGAGCGCCGCGAGCGAATTCCGTACGTGGGCCATGTGCGCCTGCACCTCGTCGCGGCCCTCCTCGTGCTCCCGCACGATCCGCTCCGTCTCCCGGACCACCCGCTCCTCACGGACCCTGGCCTCCGCGATCAGCTCCGCGGCCCGCGCCTCGGCGTCCTCCTGGCCGTGCCGGGCGGCCTCCTCCGTCTCCGCGAGCGCCCGCCGCGCCTCCTCCAGCCGGGCCTCCGCCTGCTCGGTCAGCTCGTCGTGGTGCGCCGACTGCGCGGCCTCGGCGCCGGCCAGTTCGAGCTCCGCCGCCTGCCACCGCTCGGAGTGCTCCTGCTCCTGGTGCGCGAGGACGCTCTCGGTGCGGTGGCTCGTCTCCGTCATCATGGCCTCGGACCGCTCCCGCATCTCCGCGGCCTCCGTACGGGCCTCGGCGACCGCCTCGTCGGCGGTGCTCTGCGCCGTGGCCAGCGCCTCGTCGGCGTGGGTCGCTGCCGCCGCCCGCATGGCCTCGGCGTCCGCCCGCGCCGAGGCGCGAAGCGCCCGGGCCACCTCGTCCGCCGCGTCGGTGAGCGCCTGCGCCTCCTCCTGGGCGGCGCCCCGTACGGCCTCCGCCTCACTCCCGGCGAGGGCCAGGATCTGTTGGGCGCGCTCACCCAGCGATTCGTAGTTCTGCGGGGCGAGCGTGGCGACGACCTCGCTCAGCCGGACCGACTCCGCCGACAGCTCCTCCACCAGCGCCGTCAGCCGGGTCACCTCGTCCAGCGCCGCGTCCCGCTCCGCCGAAAGACCGGCCACCATGCGGTCCACCTGCTCCGGACGGTAGCCGCGTCCCCGTACGCCGACGAAGCCATGCGCGGACACCGGTGCAGAACTCATCCTTGAAGCCTCTTTCCGACTCTCCGACCCACCAGCAATACGTCAAGGATGCGGCAATTGGCCAAGAAGTCGGAATCGATTGGCTGCATTCCGGACGGAAGCGACAGGCATCACAGACAACACGGACAACACGCGGCACACAGCACGGCGCCCGGCCCCTCTCGGGAACCGGGCGCCGTCAGCGGGCCTGCCGGGTCAGATCAACCCGTCCCACATCTGTTCCAGGAGCACCGACCACCAGCTCTCCGGCGACGCCAGCGCCGCCGGGTCCAGCGCCACCAGCTGGGCCTGGAAGTCGACCGTCCAGCGGCCCGCCTGCTCCGGGTTGAGCCCGAAGCGCAGCCGCCACATCCGGCCGAGCAGCGCCAGCGAACGCTGGAACTCCGGCAGCCCCGTGTTCACGAACTGCGGCAGCACCGACTGTCCGCCCGGACCCGCCTCGACCGGCACGGCCACAATGTTCGCGGTCCCGTACTGGACACAGATCGCCCGCCCGAAGTCCGACCCCATGACGAGGTACGACCCCGCGTCGGGGGCGGGCTGCACCTGGCGCTGCGCGGCCAGCTCGGCCAGCGTCGGCACCACCGGCTGACCCGGCTGCGCCCAGAAGAACGGCCCGAAGTCGGCGGGCAGCCCCGCCCACACCAGCGTCCGCGCCACGGTCTCCGGCACGCCCTGACGGGACACGGCGCGCTGATCGAAGCGGCAGATGCCCTGCGGCCCGAAGGTCTGCAGCAGCTCCTCCGCGATGGCCTCCGGCGGCGCCGCCATCGCGGGCGGCATCTGCGGAAGCGGGGCCCGCACCGGCGCCGGACGGGCCGGACCGTCCGCCACCTGGTGCAGCTCGCCCTGGTGGGTGAGCAGATGTTGCATGCCCTGCTGACGGCTGGCGTGATCGGTGCCGTACGGGGCGACGCTGGTGATCCGCACCTGCGGCCAGGTCTCCCTGATCATCCGCGCGCAGTAGCCACCGGGCAGCTCACAGGACTCCAGCTCGGTGTGCAGCTCGATGACCTGCTGCGGCGGCACGTTCATCGCCCGCAGCTCGTGCAGCATCTGCCACTCGGGGTGCGGGGTGCCGGGCGCCGAACGCCGGATCAGCTGCTGCTCACTGCCGTCGGGCCCGCGGTAGCGCAGCACGGCCTGATAGCCGGGCCCGACGGTCGGCTGACCGTTCGGCGCCTGCGGATAGCCGTACGCCGCGGGCGGCGGGGTGTGCGCGTTCGGCGGTACGGGGCCGGGGGCGCCGGGCGGGCCGGGAGGACCGGGCGGCTGGAGCGGACCCGTGCCGCCCATGCTCGGGTCGGCCAGCATCGTCGCGGCATGATGCACCCCACCACCGGGCGGCGGCGTCGAACCGGGCGGCGGAGGCGGCACCGGAGCACCGGGCGCACCCGGAGGACCGGGCGGCTG
>NZ_JBCEWQ010000260.1:0-6559 GCF_038448545.1 Streptomyces sp. CLV115 | reverse complement strand
GGCGAGGGGTCTTGCGGGTGGAATTCCGGGGGTGGGCGAGGGGTCTTGCGGGTGGAATTCCGGGCCGGGCAAGGGGCCTTCCGGACAAGTTAGGGTAGCCTAAGTTCATGCTGGCTACCGTCCCGGGCCGCGAACGCGGCGAAGCGCCCCCGGCGCTCCGATGGGCCGAGCCTTCGGCGGGCGGCGCCGAAGTGTCCGCCCCCTATCTGCTCACCACCGCCGTCCTCGACGGATCCCCGCCGGCGGCGCCGGTCGTCTCCGGTGTGCACGCCCACTGGGACGGGCTCCTGGTCTGGCCGCACCACGGTTCGCTGACGCTGTACACCCCCAACACCGTGCGCCGGCTCGTACCCGGCCAGGGGATGTGGCTGCCGCCCGGCACCCCGCACGACTCCACGGGCGATCTCGGCGGGGTCAGCTGCTACACCTACGTGACCCGGGCGGCGATACCGCCGCACTGGACCGCCCCGCGCCCGCTGCGGGTGCGACGCGCCCTCCAGGAGATGCTGCTCCACCTCGACGCCACCTCGATGCCCGACGATCTGCGGCTGCGGACCCAGCGCGTCGTCATCGAGCTGCTGGAGGAGGATCCCCGGCCGGCCATCGAGGTTCCCGTCCCCGGGGACGGGCGGATCCGGGCACTGGCGGACGACGTCATGCGCGATCCGGAGAGCGAGCTCTCGCTGGAGGCGCTGGCGGCACGGCACGCGCTGAGCGTGCGTACCGTCAGCCGGGCGTTCGGCCGCGATGTCGGCATGTCCTTCGCGCGGTGGCGTTCGCTGGTGCGGATGTCCGCTGCGACGACGATGCTGGCGCAGGGCCGGTCGGTGAGCCTGGTCGCGCACCTCAGCGGCTACTCCACGACGAGCGCGTTCTCCGCCGCCTTCCGCCGGGTGACCGGGATCAGCCCGACCGGGTATCTGCGCGAGCGGACGGTTCCGGCGCAGGCCGGTCACTGAGTCCGCCTCCGGTCGTGCGAAAGGGCCCCCGCCCCGGCGGGGGCCCTTTTCGTATGCCCGCAAGGTGCGCTCGTCCGGGACGGCCGGTGGCCGGCGATCCGATGCCTGGCCGAATCTCGACACATCGTGGCCGGTCCGCGCCCCCTGAGGGTGGCTCCGTTCCCTAGCGTTCATTCAGGTGAGGGTTACCTAAGTCGAGATGTGGGTCCGGCCGCACGCGTGCCGGCCCGTCGTGGTCGCCCTCCCTGTACACCCGCCGTCGCACCACCGCGACGTGCACAGATCCGAGGAGAAGCATGTCCAGATCCATCCCGGCCGGTCGCGGGCCGGGCGCCGTGGCGCGCCTCGTGGCGCTGGCGGTCGCGGCCGTCGTCGTGCTGGCGGGCTGCGGCAGCGGCACATCCGAGCCGGACTCGGCGAAGGCGAAGACCGGTGCGGCCTCGGGCAGCTTCCCCGTGAGCATCAAGCACGGCCACGGGGCCACGACGATCAAGGCGAAGCCCAAGCGCATCGTGGCGGTCAGCTGGATGTCGCTGGACGTGGTCGCGGCGCTGGGCACGGTCCCGGTCGGCGTCGACGAGCAGTGGGGCGGCGACAAGCAGGGCTACACCCCGTGGTTCCGCAGCACGGTCGAGAAGCTCGGCGGGCCGCTGCCCGAGACGCTGAAATACGGTGACGCGGGCGAGATGGACTTCGAGAAGATCCTCTCCCTGAAGCCGGACCTCATCGTCGGGCTGTACTCCGGTATCACCGACGTCGAGTACAAGCGCCTCTCCGAGATCGCGCCCACCCTTCCCTACCTGAAGAAGCCGTGGGACGGCGGGACCTGGCAGGAGATGACCCGCACCATTGGCAGGGCGATGGGCGAGACGAAGAAGGCCGAGAGCCTCGTCACCGACATCCAGGGCCGGCTGGCGGCGGTCGGCGTGGAGCATCCGGAGTTCAAGGGCAAGACCTTCACCTACGGAGTCGCCCTCACCCCCGGGGCGACGGACGTCGGTCTGTATCTCAACTACGACGCCCGCGTCCGGCTGCTGACCGAGATGGGCTTCAAGAACACCCCGTCGATGAAGACGATCGCGTCCACCGCGAAGGGCACCAACTGGTACGGCGGAGTCAGCCTGGAGAAGCTCGACACGATTGAGGCCGACATCTTCGTCGGCTGGGCCAACGGCACGGCCGAGGTCCCCTACAGCCTCAAGGACCCGCTGTTCTCCCGCTGGAAGCCGATCGCCGGGAAGCACTACGCGTTCGTGCAGGACGCGACGCTGGGCATGGCCACCAGCGGACCGTCGGTGCTCTCCATCCCCTGGGCACTGGAGCGCTACGTCCCGATGCTCGCCGACGCCGTCGCGGGCAGGGGCAGCACCGGCGAGGCCGGCTGACCCCGTCCGCCGCTTCCCAGGTGACGCACTCTCCCAAGGACAACGATGACGACCGCCTCACCCACGGGTGACCTCACCACCGGCACGGAGCGCGATGTGCCGTGCCCGCCCGACGGCGCGGGCACGGCCGGGCGCAGCCGGTCCCGCCCGCTGATCCTGCTGACCGCGATCGTGCTGCTGCTCCTGGCCGCCGTCCTCAGTGTGATGGTCGGCGCCCGCTCCATCGCCCCCGGCACGGTGTGGGACGCGCTGTTCCACTTCGACGACTCCGACGAGCACGTGATGGTGCGCGAACTGCGGGTGCCGCGCACCGTGATCGGGCTGGTCGTCGGCGCGGCCCTCGGCCTCAGCGGCGCGCTGATCCAGGCGTTCACCCGTAACCCCCTGGCCGATCCCGGCATCCTCGGCGTCAACGCGGGCGCGAGCCTCGCGGTGACGTTCGCCGTCGCCGTGCTCGGCTGCACCGGCGCCGACCAGTTCATCTGGTTCGCGCTGGCGGGGGCCTTCGGGCTCACCGTGCTCGTCTACACGCTCGGCTCCATCGGCGCCGACCGGGGCAGCCCGGTGAAACTCACCCTCGCGGGAGTCGCGTTCACCGCCGTGTGCGGCGGCTTCACCTCCGCCATGGCGCTCAAGAACACCACCACGTTCGACATCATGCGGTTCTGGGGCGTCGGCTCCATCGGCGGCCGGTCCCTCGACATCCTCCCCGTCGCCCTGCCGCTGATCGGCGCCGGGCTCGTGCTCGGGCTGTGCAGCGCGGGCTCGCTCAACACCCTGGCGCTGGGCGACGACCTCGCCCGGTCCCTGGGCACCCGGCTCGCCCTGACCCGCGTGGTGCTGGTCGTCGCCGTCACCCTGCTGGCCGGGACCTCGGTCGCCGTGGCTGGGCCGATCTCGTTCGTCGGGCTGATGGTGCCCCACATCGTGCGCTGGTTCGTCGGCCCCGACCAGCGCTGGATCCTGCCCGTCACGGTCGTCGCCGCGCCCGCCTTCCTGCTGGCCGCCGACATCGTCGGACGCGTGGTGCTGCCCTCCGGCGAGATGCGGGTCGGCCTCGTCACCGCGCTCGTCGGCGCACCCGTCCTCGTCGCGCTCGTCCGGCGCCGGAAGGTGAGCACCCTGTGACCACCGGAACCACGAAGCCGGCGCCGCCGGAGCGGGTCGACTTCGGGCGGACCGTCTGGACCTGGCGGCGGGCCGGGACGGCGCTGCGCGTCGACCGGCGCTCCGTCCTCGTCTGCGCCGTCCTGGCCGTCACCGTGGCCGCCCTCGGCATCCTCACCCTCGGCACCGGGGCCATCCGGCTCACCCCGGCCCAGGTGCTGTCCGCCCTGTTCGACCCGGACGCGGACCCCCGCGACCGGCTGGTGGTCGTCACCTGGCGGCTGCCCCGGCTGCTGTTCGCGATTCTCTGCGGAGCGGCGCTCGCCATCAGCGGCGCGCTCTTCCAGTCCCTCACCAAGAACCCGCTGGGCTCCCCCGACGTGATCGGCTTCGCCTCCGGCTCGTACGCGGGCGCCAGCGTCGTCATGCTGCTGATCGGCACCGCCAACTACCTGGCCGTCGCGACGGGTTCACTGATCGGCGGGGCGGGGACCGCGCTCCTGGTCTATCTGCTGGCCTACCGCAACGGGCTCGCCCCGTTCCGTCTCATCATCGTCGGGATCGCCGTCGGCGCCTTCCTCAGCTCCCTCACCTCGATGCTGCTGCTCTCCGTCAACCCGCAACAGGCGATGCTGGCGGCGACCTGGGGAGCGGGTTCCCTCAGCGGACTCGGCTTCGAGCAACTGCGGGCGACGGCAATCGTCTTCGTCCTCCTGTTGATCTGCTCGGCGGCGGTGGTACGGCCCCTGGTCCATCTGGAGATGGGCGACGACGCGGCCGTGGCCCTCGGGGTCGACGCGCAGCGCGCACGGTTCGCCGCCACCCTCGTCGGGGTCGCGCTCACCGCGCTCGTGACGGCGGCCGTCGGCCCGATCTCGTTCGTCGCGCTCGCCGCACCGCAGATCGCCCAGCGGCTGACACGGAGCCCCACCACGGTACGGATCGCCCCGGCGGCGCTGACCGGAGCCGCGGTCCTGACCAGTGCCGACTTCATCGCCCAGCGCGTCGACCTGCCCGTGGGCGTCGTCACGGTGTGCGTCGGCGGGGCCTATCTGGCCTGGCTGCTCGCCCGCCAGTACGCGGGGCGGCGCCGATGACCGCACGCCCCCGCCCCCGCCGCACCGGCACCGCCCCGACGCCCCCGCCGCCCATCCGCGAGGAGTACCCGTGACCATCACCGCACACCGCACCCGGACCCCGGTCCCGGCACGGCTGGAGGTGCTCGACGCATCCATCGGCTACGGCCGGCGGCCCGTCTCGGAGCACCTGGACGTCCGCATCCCGGACAAGTCCTTCACTGTTGTCATCGGCCCCAACGCCTGCGGCAAGTCGACCCTGCTGCGCGCCGTCTCCCGGCTCCTGAAGCCCAGCGCGGGAAGGGTCGTCCTCGACGGCCGGTCCATCGCGGAGTACCGCTCCAGGGAAGTGGCGAGGACCCTCGGACTGCTCCCGCAGACATCGTCGGCGCCCGACGGGATCACCGTCGCCGACCTGATCGCCCGGGGCCGTCACCCGCACCAGAAGCCGATGCGCCAGTGGACCGCCCAGGACGAGCAGGCCGTACTGGACGCCATGGCGGCCACCTCCGTCACGGAGCTGTCCGGCAGACCGGTCGACGAACTCTCCGGCGGCCAGCGCCAACGCGTCTGGGTGGCGATGGCCCTCGCCCAGCAGACCCCGATCCTGCTGCTGGACGAACCGACCACCTTCCTCGACATCGCCCACCAGATCGACCTGATGGAGCTGTTCACCGATCTGCACCGCGCCGGGCACACCCTCGTCGCCGTACTCCACGACCTGAACCACGCGGCCCGCTACGCGACCCACCTCATCGCCATGCGCGACGGTCGGGTCGTCGCCGAGGGCGCCCCGCGGGAGGTGGTGACCGCCGCCCTGGTGAAGGAGGTGTTCGACCTGCCCTGCCAGGTCGTGCCCGACCCGGTCACCGGCACGCCCATGGTCGTCCCCCTGGCCCGGCGGCGGGACACCCGGTGAGCCGTTCTGGGGCCGCCCGCAGCGGTGTGCACGGGCCGAACTCCGTCCCGGCGCTGTTCCGGATCGCGCTGCTGCGCGACGGGCGCGGCGGCCGGCTCACCCTCGTCACCCTCGCGTTCATGGTCCACCAGCTGTGCGAGGCGCTGGTGCCGATCCTCATCGGCGTCGTCATCGACCAGGCACTGGCCCCCTCGGACCGTTCCGCCCTGCTCCGGTGGCTCGGACTGCTCGGCCTGGTCTTCGTCGCCCTGTCCCTGTCGTACCAGCGGGCGTCGGCGGCCATGGTGGGCGTCTACGGCCACGGGGAGCACGAGCTGCGGCAACGCGTGATGGCCCGGCTGCTGGATCCGCGATCCCTGCGCCGCCGGCCCGGCCCGGGGGAGGCGCTCTCCCTGGTCTCCTCCGACACCTACCGGGTCGCCGGGGTCTCCTGGAGCGTCGTGCAGCAGGCCTCGACCGTCACCGCGATCCTCACTGCGTCGACGGCGCTGCTGGTGATCTCCGTACCCCTGGGCCTGGGCGTCATCGCCGGCACGGCACTGGTGCTCGTCGTGATGCGCCGGGTCTCGATGCCGCTGGAGGCACGGGGACTGGCCGAGCAGAGTTCGGCGGCACGGGCCGGCGAGGTGGCCACCGACATGATCACCGGGCTCCGGGTGGTCGCGGGCATGAACGCCCGGCCGGAGGCCGCCCGCCGCTACCGGGCCGCCAGCGAGGAATCCAGGCGCGGTGCCGTGGCCGCCTCGCGCTCGGTCCTGGCGTACGGCAACCTCAGCCTGCTGCTGTCCGGGGTGTTCCTGGCCGCACTCGCGACGGCCTCGGGACTCCTCGCCCTCGACGGCTCCATCACCGTCGGCCAACTCGTCACCGTCCTCGGACTCGCCCAGTTCCTCCAGGGCTCGCTGGCGCACGTCGGTACGTTCGCCTCCAACTGGATCCACAAGCGCGCCTCCGCCCGGCGACTGGGCGCTCTGCTGGACGAACCGCCGCTGATCGACCCCGCCGAAGCCGGCACCGCGACCACTGCCGAAGCCGCCGTCGACACCGCGACCACCGCCGAAGCCGAAGCCGAAGCCGAAGCCGATGCCGAAGCCGGCACCCCCGCCCCTGCCC
>NZ_JBCEWQ010000259.1:0-6564 GCF_038448545.1 Streptomyces sp. CLV115 | reverse complement strand
GCACGGGGGAACGGCCGCGGCGGCGCGGAGGGGGAGCCGTCGCGGCCGTCGTACGTCCGCGGGTGCACGACGGAGGGGCACAAGCCATCGGCTCGTGCCCCTCTCCGCATGCCCGGCCACGCCCCGCCGGGCGTTCGTCACAAGGGGCGGACGGTGGTCACAAGGGGCGGACGGTGAGGATCTGCTGCGCGTGGCCGACCGGCCCGTCCGCATCGTGCAGGACGGTGCTGGTGATGCCCTGACCGGTGGGGCCGAAGGTCACCGTGGTGTCCAGTCCGGTCCAGGGGCCTGCGGGCTGCCGGTGGAGGTGGACGGTCAGGTCGACGTTGGGGAACATCCAGGCGGTCGGCGACTGGCGCACGGCGATGCCGTTGGCGGTGTCGACGAGCGCGATGTAGGACGCGAGCGGGCTCGCGGTCTGCCCGGCGACGAGGTCCAGGGGCGTGGAGATCCAGGCGGTCGTACGGCCCGGCTGCGGTTCGGCGAGCGGGCGGACGTCGAGTGAAGCGATGTAGCCGCCGGGCCAGACGTCGGCCATCGGCCAGGGCTTGAGCTCCTGCGGAGGGCTGAGCCGGTCGTCGGCGCCGCCGACGACAGCGGTGGTGTCGCCGGAGGCGAGAAGCCAGGCGCGGGCGCGTACGACGGGGCGGCCGTCGATGAGGACGACGGCTTCGAGCAGTTCGATGGTGCGGCCGGGCCTGAGGGTCTCGACCCTGATCTCGCACTCGTCGAGCGCGAGCCGCCCGAGGATGTCGAAGCTGATCCGGGACAGGACCGAGCCGCTGTCCGGGCGCGCGGCCAGATAGCGGTCCATGGCGTGGACGATGAGGCCGCCGAGCGGGCTGAAGTGCTGCTCGGCGGTGTCCCAGGCGCCGCCCGCGTGGGCGGTGGGCTTGTAGCGCCGCTCGTCGATGGGCTCGTAGTAACTGCCGGTGTTCAACGGGTGTGTCCTTCTCGGGCCAACTGATGCGGAACGGTCTGGTGGCGGATGAGACTCATCGGCGGATGAGGCCCATTGGGTGAAGACGGTACTGGCCGGGGTGGCATGGACGGCATGGCCCCTGCGAGTGGGCCGCGCGGGACGCTGCGGCGCCACGGGCGCAATCGCGGGCGCGGACCGAAGGCGCGGCGCAGGCGCAGATCGCAGACGCGGGCGCAGACCACAGGCCCAGGCGCGGACTGAAGGCGCGGGCGCGGACCGCAGTTCGCGGGCACAGCCTCAGACCGCAACCGCAGGCCCAGGCCGCAGACGCGGGCGCAGACCGCAGACGCGGGCGCGGACCGCAGGCCGGCCGTGACCGGCGGGCCTCGGGCGGGGGCGGCGACGGCGCACGGCGGGCCGGGTACGGCTCGGCCTCCCGCCGGTCGTTCGGCGGCGGGAGGCCGGCCTGCGGTGAACGGGGCGAAGCCCGCCGGCCCGGCGCCGGGCGGGGCTCCGTCCGGGAGACGGCGAGCGCTATCCGCGCCCCCGCAGCTCCCCCTTCACCACCTTGCCGCTCGCGTTGCGCGGCAGTTCGGGTACGAACTCCACCGCCCTGGGGACCTTGTAGTTGGCCATCTCGCGGCGGGACCAGGCGATCAGGTCGTCGGCGGTCGTCGTCGCGCCGGGGCGGCGCACCACGTAGGCCCGGCCGACCTCGCCGAGGCGGGGGTCGGGGACTCCGACGACCGCCACGTCGGCCACGTCCGGGTGCAGGCCGAGGAGTTGTTCTATCTCGGCCGGGTACGCGTTGAAGCCGCCGACGATGAACATGTCCTTGATCCGGTCGGTGATCCGGAGGTTGCCCGCTTCGTCGATGACGCCCACGTCGCCGGTGTGGAGCCAGCCGTCGGGGGTGATCGCGGCGGCCGTGGTCTCCGGGTCCTCGAAGTAGCCCCGCATCACGTTGAAGCCGCGCACCAGGACCTCGCCGGGGGCGCCGGGTTCGGCCAGGACGCGGATCTCGGTGTCCGGGATCGCCCGGCCGGACGTCGAGGCGATCGTCTCCGCCGGGTCGCCGCGCCGGCACATCGTGACGATGCCGCTCGCCTCGGAGAGGCCGTACGCGGTGAGGACCGTGGCGATGCCGAGCTCCGTGCGCAGGCGTTCCACCAGCCTCAACGGGACCACCGCCGCGCCCGTCACCACCAGACGCAGGGCGGACAGGTCGTGGGTGGCGCGTGCGGGGTGGTCCAGGAGGGACTGGTGGAGGGTGGGCGGGCCGGGCAGCACCGAGATCCGTTCGGCGGCGATGTTGGCCAGGGCCGTGTCCACGTTGAAGACCGGCTGCGGAACCATCGTCGCGCCCCGCATCAGGCACGCGATGATGCCGGCCTTGTAGCCGAAGGTGTGGAAGAAGGGGTTCACGATCAGATAGCGGTCGCCCTCGCGCAGATCCGCCAGTTCGCTCCAGATCGCGTAGCAGCGCAGGGTCTGGGCGTGCGTGATGACCGCGCCCTTGGGCCGGCCCGTGGTGCCCGAGGTGTAGATGATGTCGGAGGGGGACGAAGGGGCGATCGCGTCGGCCCGGGTACGCACCTCGGCCCCGGACACGCCCTCCCCCGCCGCCAGGAAGTCCTTCCAGGTGACGTAGTCGTCGGGGGCGGAGTCGGCGAGCACCACCACCCGTTCCAGGTGCGGGAGCCGTACGTCCGCCCGGCGCAGCGACGCCACGTACGACGTACCGAGGAAGGTGCCGGTGACGAAGAGGAGTTTCGCCCGGCTGCGTTGCAGGATGTACGCCGCTTCGGTGCCCTTGAAGCGGGTGTTGAGGGGGACGAGGACCGCGCCCGCCGTCACCGCCCCCAGCGCCGAGACGATCCAGTCCAGGGTGTTCGGCGCCCAGACCGCGACCCGGTCCCCCGGCTCCACGCCCGAGGCCATGCACGCGGCGGCGGCCCGCTCCACGCGGTCGCCGAGTTCGGCGTACGAGACCCGGGTGCGGCCCTCGACGACCGCCTCCCGGTGCCCGTACCGTCGCGCCGCCGCCCGCATCAGCCCCGGGATGCTGCCCCACTCCTCGTCACCGCGCATCGTTCGCCCTCCTGACGCAGTAGCTGACTATCCGTCAGATTAGCTGTAGCCTCAGCCGCTGTCAGCAGTCATGACGGCCTGGGAGGTGGCGGTGACGGCACTCAAGGACGCGACGGCGATAGCCGGCATAGGACAGACGGCTTTCGCGAAAAAACTGCCGGAATCCGAGAAGACCTTGGCCTGCCGGGCCATCGTCGCGGCGCTCGACGACGCGGGCATCGCCGCGTCGGAGGTGGACGGATTCGCCTCGTACACGATGGAGGAGACCGACGAGGTGGAGGTCGCCAAGGCCATCGGGGCCGGCGACGTCACCTTCTTCAGCAAGGTGGGGTACGGCGGCGGCGGCTCCTGCGCGACGATCGCGCACCTAGCCGCCGCCGTGGCGACCGGGCAGGCGAGCGTGGGTGTCGCCTGGCGGTCCCGGAAGCGCGGCTCGGGGCCCCGGCCCTGGAAGAACACCGCCGTGCAACTGCCCACCCCCGCGCAGTGGACCCGCCCGTACGGACTGCTGCGGCCGGCCGACGAGATCGGGATGCTGGCGCGGCGGTACATGCACGAGTACGGGGCGACCCGCGACCACCTCTTCAACGTCGCCCTCGCCTGCCGCAACCGCGCCAACCAGAATCCGGACGCGGTGATGTACGAACGCCCGCTGACCCGCGACATGTATATGACCTCGCGCTGGATCAGCGAGCCGCTCTGTCTCTTCGACAACTGCCTGGAGACGGACGGGGCGCTGGCCTGCGTGATCGTCTCCGCCGAGCGCGCCCGCGACTGCCGGCAGAAGCCCGTCTACCTCCACTCCGTCGCCCAGGGGCTGCCCGCCCAGCACCACGGGATGGTCAATTACTGGAACGACGACCCGCTCACCGGACCCGCCTGGACGGCCGCCCGGCAGCTGTGGAAGCAGGCCGACTTCGGCCCGGACGACGTGGACGTCGCGCAGATCTACGACGCGTTCACCCCGCTCATCCCGCTCTCGCTGGAGGGTTACGGCTTCTGCGGGCGCGGCGAGGGCGCCGCGTTCACCGAGGGCGGGGCCCTGGAGAGCGGCGGGCGGCTGCCCATCAACACCGGGGGCGGCGGGCTCAGCGAGGGGTACGTGCACGGCTTCAACCTGATCAACGAGGGCGTCAAGCAGCTGCGCGGCATCTCCACCGCCCAGGTCCCGGACGCCCGGACGTGTCTGGTCACCGCCGGGGAGGGTGTCCCCACATCCGCCGTACTGCTGAGGAGTTGAGGGAGTTGACCGGGATGGATGGCCTGCTGCTGCCCGTCGTGGACGAGGACGGCGCCCCTTTCTGGGAGTACGCGGCGCGCGGTGAACTCCGCGTCCAGGCGTGCGCCGCGCCGGAGTGCGGGCGGCTCCGCTTTCCGCCGCGGCCGTGCTGCCCGCACTGCCAGTCGTTCGAGAGCGAGTGGCGGCCGATGAGCGGACGCGGCCGCATCTGGTCCTACGTACGGCCGCATCCGCCGCTGCTGCCCGCGTACGCCGCGCAGGCCCCGTACAACGCGGTGGTGGTCGAGCTGGCGGACGCCCCGCAGATCCGGCTGGTCGGGAACGTGGTGAGCGGTCCGGACGCCCCGCTGGACTCGGTCGATGCGGAGCGGCTGCGGATCGGGGCGCCGGTCCGTGCGGTGTTCTGCCCGGCCGGTCCCGGGGTGACCCTGGTGCGCTGGCTGCTGGAGAGGTGAGGGTCGATGGCGCTGCGCACGGAGACGGACAAGGAGACCGGGGTCGCGCTCGTCACCCTCGACCGGCCCGCGAAGCACAACGCGATCGACCTGGCCACGGCCGCCGGGCTGAGGTCCGCCTGGCGGGCGTTCCGCCTCGACGACGAGGTCCGGGCGGTGGTCCTCACCGGCGCGGGCGGCCGGGCCTTCTGCACCGGGATCGACCGGGACGTGGAGGTGCCGCAGCCCTCGTCCCCGTACACGATCGACGATCCGCTGATCGCGATCGGGCCGAAGGCGAACGACCTGTGGAAGCCGGTGGTCGCGGCCGTGGAGGGGATGGCCTGCGGCGGGGCGTTCTATCTGCTGGGCGAGGCGGAGTTCGTGATCGCGTCCGAGGAGGCGACGTTCTTCGATCCGCACACGACGTACGGCATGGTCAGCGCGTTCGAGGCGATCTCGATGGCGCAGCGGATGCCGTTCGGCGAGGTGGCCCGGATGGCGCTGATGGGTACGGCGGAGCGGGTCTCGGCCCGTCGCGCGTACGAGACCGGGCTGGTCAGCGAGTTGACGGCGCCCGGCGGCGCGGTGGCCGCGGCGCTGCGGGCGGCGGCCGTGATCGCCTCGTACCCGACCGGGGCGGTGCAGGGGACGGTACGGGCGGTGTGGTCCGCGCGGGAGGCGGCCAGGGCGCAGGCCATGGCCCACGCCCCGCACCTCGTCGCACTCGGCAATCTGCCGGCGGAGCGGCAGGCCGAACTGTTCCGGGGGCGGGGTGCGGGCGGGTTCCGCACGCGCTGACGGGCCGGCGGCGCGGCTCGGGTCAGTAGCTCAGCTCGGCGTCCACGCGGCAGTCCTTCACCTTGGAGACCTTGCGCGGGTTGTCCATCCGCACGGAGACGGTCTTGGTCTCGCCGCCCTCGGCGTCCACGGTCGCGTCACCGGTGTCGACGGTGTTGCCGCGTGCGTCGAGGAAGGTCACGTCGACCTCGTAGGTGTGCGAGCCGGTGGCACCGGTGTCGGCGGTGAGCCTGACGGTGGAGGCGGTCACGGCCTTGCGCTTGCCCTTGCGGGGCTGGGCGCAGCGGAAGACGTACGCCTGGGGTTCGTCGGACGCCGTGGCGCTCGGGGTCGGGGTGCCGTAGTCGGTGGAGCCGGAGGAACTGCCCGACGAGTCGTAGTCGTCGTCGCTGCTGCGGTAACCGTTGTTGCTCTTCTTGGAGTTGGAGCAGCCGCCGCCGCTGCTGCCCGACCCGTGGCTCTTGCTCTTGCCGCTGCGGCCGCCGTGGCTGGAGGTCGAGAAGCCGGTGAGTGCGAGCACCACCACGACCAGTACCGCGGATAGCTTTATGTGCTGCCGCATCATCGATGCAGCCCCCCCTTGTGTTGTTGTCCGTTTCTGCAGTTGTCGAACGACCGTGCGTCACGCTAGCGCAAGGTGGCGAGGGCCAGGAGCCGGGCGTAGCGTCGAGGCCGAGAGCGGTGCAGAGCTGTGACGCCGGTCCGTGGCACGCAGGAGGCCGATGATGATCCGCAACGTCCTCGGCTCGGTCCTCGCTCTCGCCGGAGCGGCGGCCGCCGTGCTGAGCCCCTTCCGTGACTGGTACGACGGTCGTCTCGGGCGTCACTACCGGGTGGACGAGCTGTTCACCGGAATCACGGCCGGCCGGCCCGGACCGCTGGGGTCGATCCTGGTCGTCTTCCTCTTCGCCGCCCTGCCGGCCGTGATCGGTGTGGTGCTGCGGTCACGGCTGCTGGTGGCGGCCTCGGGTGTGCTGGTGCTCGGATTCACCGTGCTGTGGATGGTGCGCCAGGGGGAGTCGGTGGGCAGTCTGACGGTCGCGGGCGACGGTTCCGGGCTGGGGTGGGGCGTGGCC
>NZ_JBCEWQ010000258.1:0-6725 GCF_038448545.1 Streptomyces sp. CLV115 | reverse complement strand
GGCCCTCCGGTGCCGGACGCCACCCTGCTCGGCGCGGCGGTACGGGCGATCCGGGCCGGGGACACCGCCGCCACGGTGGTCCGCAAGGACGCCCCGGAGGCCCCCGGCGCCCCTGCGGCCGCGCCCGGCTCGCTGCCCCGTACGACCTCCGCCGAGACCCTCGCCACCGTGCAGGCCGCCGCGATGACCGGCTCGGCGCTCTGGATCGGCTACGTGAACGCGGACGGCGCCGCCAGCCAGCGGGTCATCGCCCCGGTCCGGGTCGAGGGCGGCTTCGTCACGGCGTACGACCACACGGCGGACGAGGTCCGCACGTACCCGCTGCACCGCATCACGGGCGTCGCGGAACTGGCGGACGACGCGACGACCTGAGCACGGGACACGTCAGCGGCCGCCCCGCAGCAGAGGGGGCCGACGTCCAACGGCCCCGCCGTCCCCACCGGCCCGGTCCGGAGTCCTCCGGGGCCGAGCCGCCCACGCCCGGGCGGCCCTGGGCCGCTTGCAGCCGCGGGCACTCCCGCTCACCGCTGCGGCATCGCGCCGCCCCGTACCTGGGACAGAGCCGCGAGCCGTGACGCTCAGTTGTGTGGCACGGCGTGGCCCTCGGCACGCCCCCGCCCCTCCCCATCGGCCGCCGCCGAACGTGGCAGTGCGTGCGAATCGGGGGCGGGCCGGGCGACCGCAGGGCAAACTCTGACGTGTTCACGACGCTGGAGGGGGATGTCATGCGGCGCACCGAAGCGGCCAGACAGCTGGGGGGATTCGTCCGCGAGCACCGGACCGACGGGGGCAGACGGCTGCGGCAGGCCGGGATCATGCTGGTCGTCGGGGCGGTGGGGATGGCTTTCGGGGTACCGGTGACCATCGCGTCGATCGGCACCACCGACGGGGCGCCGGAGCTGGCCGGGCTGCTGCTCGGCGTCGGGCTGGCGGGGCTGGGCCTGGGCATCTGGCGGCTGATCCAGGGCTTCCGTACCCGTGAGCAGTGTTTCGACGTCCACGAACGGGGACTCACCCACCGCGTGGCGGGCACCGCCACCCTGATCCCGTGGCAGGACATCGCGTCCGTCGGCGCGCACGGCGAGGACGGCCGGCCACTGGCCGAGGCCCGCGGGATGGGCTTCACCTGCGACATCGTGCTGACCGATGGACGCAGGATCCGCGTCGACACCTTCACCGAGGACGTCCGGCAACTGGCGGTGACCGCCCACGCCGCCGTCCACCTGGGCCGGCTCCCCGAAGGCCGGGGCCACCGCCGGACGGACTGACCTGCCGCCTCCCCGAGGAACGAGGCCGCCGGACGGACGGACCGGCGGACGAGCACCGGCGGACGAGCACCGGCGGACGAGCACCGGCGGACGGGCCGACCGCCGCGCGGACACCGGCATACGGGCCGACCGCCGCTCGGGGGCGCCCCGGCACGACGCCCCGGGGGCGCCCACACCCGGACCTGTGCCCGAACCCGAACCCACACCCAAGCCCAAGCCCGAGCCTGAACCCACACCCAAGCCCGAGCCTGAACCCGCACCCGCACCCACAGCCCGGGCCCGATCGCGGTCGCGTCCGGGCCCGAACCCGTGCCCGACAACACACGCGCCGCGGCCGCGGCATGCGGCACACTGGACGTTTGGCCGCATCCGTGGCCACACCCCGTAGAAAGGGCCGACGCGCGTGACCGGACCCCTCATCGTCCAGAGCGACAAGACACTCCTCCTGGAGGTCGACCACGACCAGGCCGATGCCTGCCGTCGTGCGATCGCGCCCTTCGCGGAGCTGGAGCGTGCGCCCGAGCACATCCACACCTACCGGCTGACCCCGCTCGGGCTGTGGAACGCGCGGGCCGCCGGGCACGACGCCGAGCAGGTCGTCGACGCACTCGTGCAGTACTCCCGCTACCCCGTTCCGCACGCGCTGCTCGTCGACATCGCCGAGACGATGGCCCGGTACGGCCGCCTCACCCTCTCCAAGCACCCGGTCCACGGACTGGTGCTGACCTCCACCGACCGGCCCGTACTGGAGGAGATCCTCCGCTCGAAAAAGGTGCAGCCGCTGGTCGGGGCGCGGATCGCCCCGGACACCGTGGCCGTGCACCCGTCCGAGCGCGGGCAGATCAAGCAGACGCTGCTGAAGCTGGGCTGGCCGGCCGAGGACCTCGCCGGTTACGTGGACGGCGAGGCGCACCCCATCGAGCTGGCCGAGGACGGCTGGGCGCTGCGGCCGTACCAGAAGCAGGCCGTCGAGGGGTTCTGGCACGGCGGCTCGGGTGTCGTGGTGCTGCCCTGCGGTGCCGGCAAGACGCTGGTCGGGGCCGGCGCGATGGCCGAGGCCAAGGCCACCACGCTGATCCTGGTGACGAACACCGTCTCGGCCCGGCAGTGGAAGCACGAGCTGGTGAAGCGGACCTCGCTGACCGAGGACGAGATCGGTGAGTACAGCGGTACCCGCAAGGAGATCCGGCCGGTCACGATCGCCACGTACCAGGTGCTGACGACCCGTCGCAAGGGCGTCTACCCGCACTTGGAGCTGTTCGACTCCCGCGACTGGGGGCTGGTGATCTACGACGAGGTGCACCTGCTGCCCGCCCCCGTCTTCAAGTTCACCGCCGATCTCCAGGCCCGGCGGCGGCTCGGGCTGACGGCGACCCTGGTCCGTGAGGACGGCCGCGAGTCGGACGTCTTCTCGCTGATCGGGCCCAAGCGGTTCGACGCCCCGTGGAAGGAGATCGAGGCGCAGGGCTACATCGCGCCGGCCGACTGTGTCGAGGTACGGGTCAATCTGACGGACTCGGAGCGGCTCGCGTACGCGACCGCGGAGGCCGAGGAGAAGTACCGGTTCTGCGCGACGACGGCGACGAAGCGGAAGGTGACGGAGGCGCTGGTGCGCAAGCACCGCGGCGAGCAGACCCTGGTCATCGGGCAGTACATCGACCAGCTCGACGAGCTGGGTGAGCATCTGAACGCCCCGGTGATCAAGGGCGAGACGAGCAACGCCCAGCGCGAGAAGCTCTTCGACGCGTTCCGGGAGGGCGAGCTCAACGTCCTGGTGGTCTCGAAGGTCGCGAACTTCTCGATCGACCTGCCGGAGGCGACCGTCGCCATCCAGGTGTCGGGAACGTTCGGCTCCCGTCAGGAGGAGGCGCAGCGGCTGGGCCGGGTGCTGCGGCCGAAGGCGGACGGGCACGAGGCGCGGTTCTACTCGGTGGTCGCGCGCGACACGATCGACCAGGACTTCGCGGCGCACCGCCAGCGGTTCCTGGCCGAGCAGGGGTACGCGTACCGGATCGTGGACGCGGACGAGCTGCTGACCGACAACTGAGGCCGGTGGCCGGTCCGTGTGCGCGGACCGGCTGCGTCCTGGCCCGGGTCGGCCGATGAGCGCCTGACCGGGTCAGCCGCTGAGCGCCAGGAGCAGGACCAGGCCGCCCACCGTCGTCAGCCCCGGCAGCACGGCGATCGCCGCTGCACACAGGCGGGCGGTGGTCCGGTGGGGACGCCGGCACGCCAGCACCCAGGCGGCGATCAGAGCGAGAGGCGTGATGAACGGGGTCACGTACAGCCCGCAGGCCATGAGGCTCAGCGGAACCGTGATGCCCGAGGAGCAGTTGTCCGGGCCGCAGCTGTCGGTGGCCATCACCGCGAAGCCGAGGGCGAACACGCCGAAGCAGGTCATGAAGAAGGAAAGGACCGTGGCGATCGTGGGGGCGACGCAGGCGTTCAGGCGGCGCGCGGGGACGACCTGACCGGCGGGGCCGACGACGGCGGGACGCATCACGTGGACGTGGCTGTTCTCCATGCCGCCACCCAATCGCGGGGCAGGGCCGGGCCGCCTCCGGCCGGATACTCATACCGGACGGCTCCCGGTACTCACAGCGGATGCTCAGCAGGCACGGCGGCTGCGGGCGCTCAGCCTGCGCGGCAACTGCGGAAGCTCAGCACGCACGACGGCCGAGGACGCTCAGCACGCACGACGGCTGCGGAAGCTCAGCACGCACGGCAACTGCGGGCGCTCAGTGGGCGCGGCGGCTGCGTACGCCCGCCTCCTCCGCGTACTCGCCGAGCACGACCACGCCGAACGCGGCGCGGGCGAAGACCTTGACGGCGCGGACCGCGTCGCCGACGCGGTGGGTGCGGTGGTGACCGGTGGCCGCGGTCGCGCCGTGCGCGGGGCCGGTCCTGCGGGGGTTCAGGAGAACGGTGCTCATGTGTTCCATGGTCCTGCGCCCGGCCGGTGCGGGCATCGGCCCGCGGGCTGAAACCGGCGGGGGCCCGGGTAGACCCACGGGCGGAAACCGGCGGGGGCGCGGGTAGGCCTGGGGTCGCATGCCGTCCCCTACGGGATGGACCCGAAATCAATTCGTTCGCACCCGGCGGACGCGGTCGATACAATCGCCGGTCTGCCCGCCTCCCGCACCGTGGTACCGGCGGCCCGCCAGGGCCCGCGCCGGCAGCCGGGGGAGCGCCGCCGACCGGACGGAAACCGGCCGACAGCCGTACGCGCACCTGCTGCGCGTACCCGTGATCGATCCCCGAGCGGACCGCATCGCCCCCGAGCACCGACCGGGGCCGGATGCGGTCCGCCGTCCTGCGTTGAACAGCCGGAGGCAACACCGTGCCCGCGCACGAACACGAAAGCGACACCACCACCGATCCCCTGGCTCGTGAACGCGCCCATCTCACCGCGTCCCGCGCCGCGCTGCGCGCCATGCGCGAGGACGCCCAGGCCCTGGACATCCGCGATGTCACCGCGAACTGGGTCAACGCGGCCGTCCTCCAGGCCCAGATCGACGAGCGCATCAAGTCGCTCGCCGATCTCGCCCACACCCCGCTCTTCTTCGGCCGCCTGGACTATCTGCACCGGGTCGGCGCCGAGCAGGCCGAGGGGGCGGAGGGCGAGCAGTTCTACATCGGGCGCCGCCACGTCCACGACTCCGGCGGCGACCCGATGGTCATCGACTGGCGCGCGCCCGTCTCGCAGCCGTTCTACCGGGCGTCCCGGAAGGACCCTCAGGACGTGGGGCAGCGCCGCCGGTTCGGCTACACCGGCGGTGAGCTGACCGCGTACGAGGACGAGCACCTCACCGACCCCACCGAGGCCGCGCAGACCAGCAAGCTCCTCCAGGCGGAGATCGAGCGGCCGCGCGTCGGCCCGATGCGCGACATCGTCGCGACGATCCAGCCGGAGCAGGACGAGATCGTCCGCAGCGAGCTGGGCGGAACGGTCTGCGTGCAGGGCGGGCCCGGCACCGGCAAGACCGCCGTCGGCCTGCACCGGGTGGCGTATCTGCTGTACGCGCACCGCGAGCGGCTGGCCCGTACCGGCACGCTGGTCGTCGGGCCGAACCGGTCCTTCCTCCAGTACATCGAGCAGGTGCTGCCGGCCCTGGGCGAGCTGGCGGTGCAGCAGGCGACCGTCGACGACCTGGTCACGGCCGGCGTCGAGGTGCGCGGCACGGACCCGGCGGCCGCCGCCGTCGTCAAGGGCGACGCCCGGATGGCCGAGGTGCTGCGGCGGGCGATCCGTTCGCATGTGACGCCCCCGGTGGAACCGGTCGTGGTGGTGCGCGGTTCGCGGCGCTGGCGGGTGCCCGCGTACGAGATCGCGGAGATGGTCGACGAACTGCTGGCCCGCGACATGCGGTACGGGGCCGCCCACGACGCGCTTCCGCAGCGCATCGCGCACGCCGTCCTGGTCCGGATGGAGGAGGCGGGCGAGGCCCCCGACGACCGGGTGCAGAACGCGGTGGCCCGCAACCCCGCCGTGAAGGCGGCCGTGAAGGCGATCTGGCCGGCCGTCGATCCGGCGAAGCTGGTGCTGCGGCTGCTGTCGGACGCGGAGTTCCTGGCCGCGCACGCGGAGGGTCTGCTCACCGGGGACGAGCAGAAGACGATCCTGTGGGAGAAGCCGGCCCGGAGCGTGAAGTCGGCGAAGTGGTCGGCGGCGGACGCGGTGCTCATCGACGAGGCCGGCGATCTGGTGGCACGTACGCACTCGCTCGGCCATGTGGTGCTCGACGAGGCGCAGGACCTGTCCCCCATGCAGTACCGGGCGGTGGGCCGGCGCTGCACGACCGGTTCGGCGACGGTCCTCGGCGACCTGGCGCAGGGCACGACGCCGTGGTCGACGCAGAGCTGGGCGCAGGCGCTGCACCATCTCGGCAAGTCCGACGCGGTGGTGGAGGAGCTGACGGCGGGCTTCCGTGTGCCGCGCGAGGTGATCGCGTACGCCTCGCGGCTGCTCCCCGCGATCTCGCCCGGCCTCGCCCCGGTGGAGTCGGTGCGTGAGTCGCCGGGTTCGCTGGAGGTGCGGGAGGTGGCCGGTCCGGCGGAGCTGGACGCGGCGGTGCTCGCGGCGTGCGACGAGTCGTTGACGCGGGAGGGCTCGATCGGCCTGATCGCGGCCGACGCCCGGATCCCGGCGCTGGCGCAGGCCCTGACCGCGGCGGGGCACGCGTACCTCTCCCCGGGCGAGGAGACGACCGCCGAGTCCCGTCTGACCCTGGTCCCCGCGTCACTGGCGAAGGGCCTGGAGTACGACTACGTGGTGCTGGACGAGCCGGCCGCGGTGGTCGACGGCGAGCCGGACGAGCGGACGGGCCTGCGCCGGTTGTACGTGGCACTGACCCGGGCGGTGTCGGGCCTGACGGTGGTGCACGCGGCGGAACTGCCGGCCGAGCTGACGCGTTCCAGCCCCTCCGGCGTTTGAGGAACGGGGGTCCGGGGGCGGCG
>NZ_JBCEWQ010000257.1:0-6741 GCF_038448545.1 Streptomyces sp. CLV115 | reverse complement strand
CCGCACCCCCGCCCGGCAGCGCTCGGCGATCCCCGCCACCCGTACCGGGTCCTCGGGCATGGCCAGCAGGAAGCCCGCCGGCCGCCCGACCACCTCTGCGGCCCGGTACCCCAGCAGTTCCTGTGCGCTGTGCGTCCAGCCGACGACCGTTCCGGTGTCGGCGACCACCACGGTCGCGTCGTTCGCCGTGTCGTAGGGGTGCCGGGGAGTGCTGGGCCTCGAAGGTTCGGCTCCGGGCGCCGACTGCGGACCTGCACACGCCATACCGGACACCACCTATCCACTCCCTGCCCATGATCCCGCCTACCGCGCTCGGGTGCGAGCGACAGCGCGGCCGGACCCGGGCCCCGGACGGGGGTTCAGCGCCCGGCCCCCTGCGCGGACCGGGCGGACGGGGACGGGGGCCGGTGCTCGTACCAGCGCCGGTCGGCCTCCAGCTGGGCGGCGAGGGAGATCAGGCGTTCCTCGCTGCGGGACGGGCCGAGCAGCTGTGCCCCGACGGGCAGCCCGTCGCCGGTGAATCCGGCCGGTACGTTGATGCCGGGCCAGCCCAGTACGTTCCAGGGCCAGGCGTACGGGCAGGCCTCGGTCATCGCGAGATCGGTGCGCCAGGCGCTCAGCCCGTCGAATCGGCCGATCGGGGGTGGCGGCAGGGCGGTCGTCGGGGTGAGCAGCACGTCGTACCCGGCGCCGGTCCGGGACGGGCGGAAGAAGCCGCCGATCCTGCGGTGCTGACGCACCTCGCGCTCCCTGGCCGCTCGTACCACCCGGCCGCCGAGCCGGGTACCGGTGCGCAGCGCGCTGCGGGTGCGCGGGTCGAGGAGTGCGGGGTCGGGGTGGCGGGCGGCGAGTTCGGCGATCCCGGCGGTGGCGCGGGGGACGAAGCCGAGGCCGATCAGTCCGTAGCGGGGTCTGGCTTCCTGCACGTCGTGGCCCAGCCGGGTGAGGGCCTCGGCCAGTGCGAGGACGGCCCGTCGCACATCGGGGTGGGGTGCGGAGCCGGTGAGGGTGAGCGGGGGGCGCCAGGCGAGGGCGATGCGCAGCCGGCCCGGGTCGCGGCGGGCGGCGGCCGCGGCGGCGACGGGCGGCGGCCGGTGCCGGTCCTCGGGGTGGGAGCCGGCGACCGCGTCGAGCAGCAGCGCGGCGTCGGCGACGGTCCTGGCGAGCGGTCCGTTGACGGTCAGGCCCTGGAAGGCGTCGGTGTGCGGGTGGCCGGAGATCCGGCCGCGCTGGGGCTTGATGCCGACGAGATGGGTCCAGGCCGCCGGGATGCGTACGGATCCCGCCCCGTCGGAGCCGAGCGCGGCGGGCACCAGACCGGCCGCGACGGCCGCCGCGGAGCCGCCGGACGAGCCGCCGGGGGTGTGACCGGTGTGCCACGGGTTGCGGGTGGCGCCGAAGGCGGGGCCCTCGGTGAACGGCCACTGGCCCAGTTCGCAGGAGTTGGTCTTCCCGACGATCACGGCCCCGGCCGCCCGCAGCCGGCGTACCGCCTCGCTGTCCGCGGTCGCGGCGGGCAGATCGCCGTCGCAGCCGAAGTAGGTCGGCATCCCGGCGACGTCCGTGTCGTCCTTGACCGCGACCGGCACGCCGAGCAGGGGCAGCCGCTCCCCGGCCGCGAGCCGGCGGTCGGCCTCGGCGGCCTCGGCGAGCGCGGCCTCGGCACGCAGGTGCCGGAAGGCGTTGAGGGTGCTCCGGCTCGCTTCGATGCGGCGCAGTGCCGCGGTCACCTGCTCGACCGAGGTGGTGCGGCCCTCGGCCAGCTCCCGTGCGCTGTCGGCGAGTCCCGTGGGGCCGGCCGGTTCGGTGGTTTCCACCGCTTCCGTTGAGGACATGGGCTGACCGCCTTCCTCGTGTCGGACGACACCGCGCGGAGGCTGTGCGCAGCGCGCCTGTCGCGTCCGAACGAACTTACCGGAGGGTAACGAGGAATGAGCGGTCCGCTCAACCGTTCGGTGGAAAGTGGCCCGGGGTCCGTCCGGTCCTGATCCGCCGGACAGACCCCGGGTGCGCCACCGGCACGTCCGGGGAGGTCTTCGGTCGCGTCCGGGGACTGTCAGTGCCGCTTGCTACGTTCTGTGACGGAAACGGACCGTGAAAAGTACTGGTGGAGGGCGCGTGGAAGCGGAGTTCGAGGGCGAGTTCGAGACGCATCTGACGGTGCGCCTCGAACCTCGCGCCGACAGCGGTGCGGGGGATGCCCGGGAGGCCGGCCGGCTGGGCCGCTGGGCGGAGCGCGAGGGCATGAAGCTCACCCACATCCTCCTGGACCGCGGTGCCACGCCCGACCAGCCCATGCTGACCGAGCGGGGCCGCGGTTCGCTCTCCGGGCAGCGGGCCGCCGCCGGTCTCCGGTCGGCCGAGCTGCGCGCGGCGGGCTTCCCCGTCGTTCGGGTGAAGATCGAGGCCGCTCCGTGGAACGAGGACATACCGGGGACGGCCGACGAGGCCGCCGCGCTGTCTCCCGACTGCCACTTCGAGCACCACGTCAAGCTGCTGCTGACCGGTGAGCCGCAGCTCGCCGTCGCACGGGCGGTGGCCGAGCGGCAGGGCGCGCGTCTGTCGCGCAATGCCCGCCGCACCACCGGCCCCGGGAGCCATGAGCGGTTCGTCACGCAGCGCTGCTACGCGGTGGGCCGTCCGCAGGCGAGGGCCGAGCTCGACGCGCTGCTGGGCGGGCTGGCCGCTGCCGGGCTCGAAGTGCTGGAGGTCGAGGAGGAGTTCGTGGTGCACGACGACCATCCGGCGGCGGACGCCGGCTGGCTGGACGAACCGGCCGGGGTCTCCCGGTGAGCGCGCACGACCGGCCCGTCCCCGGCGAACCGGCGTACGACGACCCCGCGCTCGCGCCGCGGTGGCGGGCTGCCCGGCGCGCCGTCCAGGACCATCTGCTGCGGGCGATCGCACAGTCGCCCTGGGGCGGCGGTCTGGTCCTGCGCGGCAGTGTCCCGCTCCAGGCCTGGGTGGGCGCCGCCGCGCGGGAGCCGGGCGATCTGGACTGGATCGTGGTGGAGCCGCCGGCCGGCTGCTTCGTCGACGGGCTCGACCCCCACCCGTACGTCGACGGGACAGCGGCCGTACAGCAGTGGCCGGAGGCCGCGCACGGTGCGGCCGCTCCCGAGCTGCTGACGGACGGCGAGTGCCATGACACCGGCGGCGCCCGGCCGGTGCTCGCGCCGGAGGGGCTGCACTGGATGGAGGCCGAGGAGCTGGATCCGCCGTCCTCCCCCGCCGAGGAGGTCGTGGCCGCCCTGGCGGCCGGTCCGCCGCTGCCCGAGGGCATTCGTGTCGATCCGCTCCGGGTGACGTCGGACGGGACGTGGACGTACCGGGAGTACGAGACTCCCGGGGTGCGTGTCGTCGTCCCCTGGGAGGCCGACGGGCTGCCGCCGGGCGAGGTCCGGATGGACTTCGCCCAGGACGAACGGCTCCCGCAGGCTCCGGAGTGGACGGCCTGTCCGCGCGGTGACGGCGGTCCCCCGACGCCGGTCCGCACCGCGGGCCCGGGGCTCGCGCTCGCCTGGAAGCTGCTGTGGCTCGCCGAGGACCAGCAGGCGGAGGGCCGGTCGGGGGCCAAGGACCTGTACGACGCGGTGCTGCTCGCGGAGCACCGCGCGACCCGTCTGCCACCGCGCCTGCTGCGTACCGTGCTGGGCCCGCACGCGCCGGACTTCACGCCCGGGGCGGTGCTGGACTGGCTGGTGGACTGGTCCGCGTTCCACGCCGCGCATCCATGGGTGGACGGCGGCCCGGACCGGCTCCGGGAGCGGCTGGCCGCCGCCCTGCCCCCGCTGCTTGAGCGGAGCGCTCCGTGACCGGCCGGACCGGCCGCCCGTGCTGGGCGGCCGGTCCGGCCGGCGCGTGGATCCGGTCCGGCCGGCCCGTACGGTACGAACGGGCTACGGCTGGACGGTGATCTCGCCGATCCCGGTGCCGATGCCGGCGCAGTGCGCGGTGGACTGGCCGGACTGCCCGGGGTTGAGGGTGACGTGCTCGCCGTCCACGTCCGGGGACCAGCCGCAGACCAGGTGCACCCAGAAGGTCTGCGTCGTGCTGCCGTCGTTGCGGCACAGCGCGAAGCCCGTGTAGTCGTCGATCTCGTGCTTTCCGGTGTCGCAGGACAGGCCGGGCGGCGTCGCCACGGCCGGCACCGCGGTCGCGGCGGTCGCGGGAACCGCGAGCGCGGTGGCCGCGCCCACCACGACGGCGCCCCTGAGCACGGCCCTGGACACACTCCCCATCGACAGCTTCATGTCTCCCTGTTCCTCCTCGTTGATGGCGAATTCGGTGCGCCGACAACCGTCCCCAGCACCCTGCAGGCCAAAACGAGGCAAAACATCACACTGTGTATGCACCATGGTGGTCGGCCACGCCGCGCGACCCCGTCCGCCCCGGCGTACGCTCGGAAGAATCGGATGGCACCTGAACAGGCCCTGCGGGTACTACCAGGGAGGCGACGTGACCGGTCGACACAGCGGCACCCACCGGGCCGCCTGGACGGCCCTCGCCGTGCTGGGGATCACCGGCGGCAGCGTGCTGGGCGGCGGTGCGGCACGGGCGGACGACGGAATCGACAAGCTCTCCGCGCAGCAGATCGCGGACCGCTCCCGGGACGCCCTGCTGAGTACCCGTTCCCTGCACCTGAGCGCCCGTGGCGAGCTCGGCGACAACAGCCCGCCGATGGCTCTGGAGCTCACCCTGGACCGGGACGGCAACTGCACCGGATCGGTGGATCTGGGCAACAGCCAGGGGTCCGTCCGGATCGTGAAGCGCGGCGACGACATCTGGGTCAAGCCGGATGCGAACTTCTGGAAGAACCAGGTCCCGGGCGGCGGTTCGGCCTTCGCGGCGATCCTGAACGGGCGCTACATGAAGGGCTCGGCCGACGACCCGAGGCTGCGGGACCTGGCGAACGGCTGCGATCTGGACACGTTCCGGAAGCTGGTCGGCGACAACGCGGACAACGACCGGGGGACGCTGAACAAGGGCCGCAAGACCACGCTCGACGGGGCTCCGGTGGTGCCGCTGACCAGGATGCGGGACGGGCGGACGCTGACGACGGATGTCGCGGCCACCGGCAAGCCGTACCCCCTGAGGATCACGGCCCGGGGCGCCGGGGCGGACGCGGTCGTGCGCTTCTCGGCCTTCGACAAGCCGGTGCCCACGACCACGCCGCCGCCGGACCAGACGTACGACATCAGCGCCCTGCTGGGCCGTACGTCCGCGCCGGTGTGACGCCGGGCCGGCCGCTGAGCAGCACGTACAGCACCAGCGAGGAGGCCAGCCCGACCGCCCAGCCGTAGCCGGCGAGGGGTTTCAGGAACGGGATCAGGCCGTCGGCCGGGAACGGGCCCTCCCCGGGGGCGGAGTGGGAGCCGCCGATCGCGAGGACGCCGCCGACGGTGAACGCTGCGACAGCCCGCCAGTTCCATCCGTTCGTGTACCAGTAGCGGCCGCCGGGGCGGTAGAGGTCCGCGAGGTCGAGCACGGTGCGGCGGACGATCCAGTAGTCGGCGATCAGGATGCCCGCGACCGTTCCGAGCAGTCCGCCGACCAGTCCGAGCCAGGTGAAGATGTACAGCTCGGGCGTCTCGGTGAGCTTCCACGGCATGATGAGGACGCCGACGACTCCCGTGATCAGGGCGCCCGTACGGAAGTTGATGAACCGCGGCGCGAGATTCGCCAGGTCGTAGGCGGGTGATACGACGTTGGCGGCGATGTTCACGGAGACCGTCGCGACCAGCACCGTGACCAGGGCGTAGAGCAGTCCGAAGACATTGTCGGTCCGGGCCACGAGCTGGACCGGATCCCAGATGGCTTCCCCGTACACCGCCTGCGATCCGGAGGTGACCAGGACCGAGAGCAGGGCGAAGAGCGTCATCGTGGTCGGCAGACCGAGCGACTGGCCCCTGATCTGGGCGCGTTGGCCGGCCCCGAATCGGGTGAAGTCGGGGATGTTCAGCGAGAGGGTGGCCCAGAAGGCAATCATGCCCATCAGCGACGGGAAGAAGACCGGCCAGAACTCCTTGCCCCAGCCGAGCTTCGAGGGCTGGTCGAGCAGCGGGCCGAAGCCGCCCGCCTTGACGGCGACCCAGACCAGCAGCACGACGGCGCCGACGATGACGAACGGTGCCGCCCAGTTCTCGAACCGGCGCAGGGCGTCCATCCCCCGGTAGATGATGGCCAGTTCGAGCGCCCAGAAGAGGATGAAGCAGAGCCAGAGCGTCCACGGCTGGCCGCCGATCTCGGACGCCTTCGCCCAGCCGCCGAAGATCTTCCCCAGCAGGGTGAAGATGCCGACGCCGCCGATCCAGGTCTGGATGCCGAACCAGGCGCAGGCCACCGCGGCCCGGATCAGGGCGGGCAGGTTGGCGCCGCGCAGCCCGAAGGAGGCACGGGCCAGCACCGGGAAGGGGATGCCGTACTTGGGTCCGGCGTGCCCGGTGAGCAGCATGGGTCCGAGCACGATCAGGTTGGCCAGCGCGATGGTGAACACGGCCTGTTTCCAGTCCATGCCGAGGGCCACCAGGCCGGAGGCGAGCAGCCAGGACGGGATGTTGTGGGCCATGCCCACCCAGAGCGCGGTGAAGTTGTACGTCGTCCAGCGGCGCCGTTCCAGGGGAACGGGCAACAGGTCCTCGTTGACGAACCGGTTGTCCGTGGGAACGGCGCCGGGGGCGAGCTCGATGCGGCCCGAGGCGTCGGGTATCGGGTCCTGCGGTGGCACGGGTGGGACGGGCG
>NZ_JBCEWQ010000256.1:0-6856 GCF_038448545.1 Streptomyces sp. CLV115 | reverse complement strand
GGGCGGGCGGGGCAGGCCATGTGAGGTGACTCCTTGTGGTGCTGTCGGTGCGGGCGGTGCTGTGATCCGGCGGAGGGGGCAGGTCGGGTCAGGAGCGGGCGGCGTGTGGTGCGACGGTCCGCCGGGCGAGCGCCCAGTAGACGAGTGCCGAGACGACGGAGCCGAGCAGGGTCAGGTCGGCGCCGCCCAGCGGTGCGACCAACGGGCCGGTCCACAGCTCGCAATCGCAGGTGAGCGCGGCGAAGACCATGCCGACGAGCAGTGCGGTCAGGCCGGCGGGGTGGTAGCCGGACCGGTACCAGTAGGCGCCGTCCGGGCCGGCATGCAGTGCCGGTGCGTCGTAGCGGCAGCGGCGCATGGTCATGTCCGCGAGGAACACGCCGCCCCAGGGGGCGAACACAATGATCAGCAGGGAGAGGAAGGACAGCAGTGAGCTGGTGAAGTCGGTGAGGAAGAGCGCGCACAGGGCCCCGGCAGCGGTGACCGCCGCGCTGATGACGATGGCCTTGGAACGGCTCCACGGGACGCCGAGCACCTGGAGGTTCAGGCTCGACGAGTAGAGCGTGACGATCGAGTTGGTGACGGATCCGCCGAGCACCAGGGCGAGGAAGAGCGGCTGGAACCAGCCCGGCAGCAGCTTCTCCGTGCCCGCCACGGCGTCGGTCATGTCCGTCCGGGTGGCGGCGGCCACCCCGGCCACGCCCAGCGCGACCGACGAGATGAAGCCGCCGAGAGCTCCGTACCAGGTGAGCGACCGCATGGAGGTCGTCCTCGGCAGGTAGCGCGTGTAGTCGGCGGGCATCGGGACGTACGAGAACGGCCCGGCCAGCATCACCACGAGGGCAAGGCTCCACCCGGACGCCCCGGGCCCGTCCGCCGCCCCGCCGGTGTCGGCGCCCGGCAGCAGGAACACCAGGAGCACGGCGAATCCGACGGCGAGGACGTACGCGATCCAGCGCTCCGCGAGCTGGACGGTGGCGTGGCCCCAGAGGGCGACGACGAAGGTCAGCGCGAGGGTGATCAGCAGGGCGAGGGCGCGCCCGGTTTGGCCGGACACCCATCCCGGATCGGCGAAGAACGCCTCCAGGGCGAGCGTGCCGACGACCGTGTTGAGGATCGTGTAGCCGATGCTGACCACCCAGTTGAGCATGCCGGCGGGCCAGTTGCCGCGTACGCCGAAGGGGGCTCGGGAGATCACCAGGGTCGCGGTGCCGGTACGTACGCCGCTCAGCCCGGCGGCGCTGATGGCGAAGAACGCCAGTCCGCCGAGGACGACGACCCCGGTGGCCTGCCAGAAGGACAGCCCGAAGCCGACGGCCAGGGCGCCGTTGATGACGTAGGTGAAGGTGAGGTTGGAGCCGAACCAGAGCCAGAACAGGTCCTTCGCGCTGCCGTGGCGGTCCTCGTCGGGGACCGGTTCGATGCCGTTGGTCTCGACCTGGAAGACCTGGTCGGTGGCCATCTTCCCGCCGGGCGCCCTCGCGGTCGTCTCCTGCTGCGTCATGCGGCCTGCCCCTCATCCGTTCGTGCTCCGGCGCACCGGAGCGAGTACTTTGAACGCCGTTCTAAAAGTTAGAACGGCATTCAAGATGTGTCTTTGGGGGCCCGTCAAGACCTCCGTCGAAATCGGTGACCCCGAGGGTGTCCCGTAAGGTCGTCACGGGGTTCACGGAAGAGGAGGGGCGGCGTGGCAGCGACGGCGCGACGGCGGGACGGGCACCTGGCCCGGGAACGCATGCTGGAGGAGGCGATGGCGGCCATCGCCGAGGACGGCCTCGCCGCACTCACCATGTCGGCACTCGCCAAGCGCCTCGGCACCAGCGGCGGCCACATCCTCTACTACTTCGGCAGCAAGGACCGGCTGCTCCTGGAGGTGCTCGGCTGGAGCGAGAGCACGCTCACCGAGGAGCGCCGGGCGCTGCTGGCCGGCCGGGCCGGCGCCGCGCGCAAGCTGGGTCAGTTCGTCGAGCTGTACCTCCCCCGCGGGCCGCGCGATCCGCGCTGGACCCTGTGGATCGAACTGTGGGCGCGCACCGCGTCGAACGAACCGCTGCGCCAGGCCCAGGCCGAGATCGACCGCGGCTGGCAGGAGGACCTCGAAGCGCTCCTGGCCAAGGGCGTGCAGCAGGGCCGCTTCGCCGCGGACCTCGACACGGCGGCCCGTGCTTCCGAACTCCTGGCCCTGCTCGACGGGTTGAGTACGCGGGTGGTCCTCGGCCAGCGCGGTGCGGACCGGGCGGGCGCGCTGCGCATGGCACTGTCGGCGGCCGAACGCCTGGTGGAGCGGGGCTGAGATCCGCCCGCGCTCCGCGCCGCGCCACCTGGTCACCCGGCCACCCGGGATCACCGGCCCCGGGCGCTGGGATACGGTTGGTTCGCAACACGGCGTGGAGGGAACCAGGTTGACGCGGGTTGCGATTGTCGGTGGCGGAATCGGCGGCCTGGCCGCTGCGTTGTTCCTGGGGCGCCGGGGTCACCCGGTGACCCTGTTCGAGCGGGACGGCCGCCGACCGGGACCGGATCTCGACCGGGACTTCTTCGACTGGCACCGCCCCGGTGTGCCGCAGGCCGTCCAGCCGCACGGCCTCCTCGCCCCGGTCCGCACCGTTCTGCGCGCGGAGGCTGCGGACGTGTACGACGCGATGCTGCGCCTGGGCGCCCGCGAACGCAACGAACTCGACTGGTTCGACGAGCGCGGGCCCGCCCGCCCCGGGGACGAGGATCTGGTGACGATCCAGACCCGGCGCATCGTCCTGGAGGCCGCTCTGCACGACGCGGTGCACCGCGAGCCGCACGTCGACGTGCGGCTCGGAGAACCCGTCGACGGGCTCCTCGTCGACCGGCGCGGCGGCATTCCGCTGGTCACGGGTGTGCGGTCCGGGTCTCGGACGCACGATGCGGATCTGGTGCTCGACGCCGGGGGCCGCCGGTCCCCGGTACTTCGCTGGCTCGGCTCGGCGGGCTGCCGGGACGCCGCGGTGGAGAACCACCGCGTCGGGATCGCGTACTTCTGCCGCTGGTATCGGCTGCGCCCCGACGGGCCACGCGATCCCGGACGCGTCAAGGCGGGCTCGTCCTCGGCCTTCGCCGTCGGCGGGGTGTTCCCGTCGGACAACGGCATCTTCGCGGCGTCCCTGACGGTGTCCACCTCCGACCCCACCCGGGCGGCGCTGCGCGACCCCGCGGTGTTCGAGAGGGTCGGACGGACGTTTCCCGCCATCGCCGCCTGGCTGGGGCTGGAGCCCGAGGCGGTCTCCGGAGTGCTTGCGATGGGAGGCCTGCACAATCGCTGGAGCGCACTGGCCGACGACGACGGGCCCGTGGTCACCGGCCTCGTGGGCGTCGGGGACTCGGTCGCCTACACCAACCCCACGATGGGGCAGGGAGTGGCCATGGCCCTGGAAGCGGCGCAGTGGGTGGCCCGGCACGCGGCGGCCGCCGCGGAGCCCGCGGCGTTCACCGGCCAATACCACCGATGGCTGGCACGGACCCTGCGTCCGCGGTTCGACGACCAGGTCGCCGCCGACCGGGCCAACGCGGCTCAACTGGGCGATCCCGCAAGGATGTCGACGGAGTCCCCCGCCGCCCCCGGCCGCGAGCGGGCCGCCCTGGCCGCCTGCGCCTTCGACGACCCACTGGTCATGCGCGCACGTGCGAAGGTCCGCCACCTCCTCCTCACCGCCGATCAGGCGTACGGCACCGAGGAGGTACGCGCCCGGCTCGCGCGCTGGCTGGACCAACACCCGGATTTCGCACCGCGGTTCGAGGGCCCCAGCCGTGCGGAATGGGAGTCGGCCGCGGGGTACGCGGAGCCCGCGGCCGCCACGCCGCACACCGCCCCTCCCGTTCGGTGACGGACTTCGCGGACACGCCGACTTCACCAGCGCACCGGGAACTCAGAAACGGACCGAGACCCTTTCGTACCATTTTTGCACTGTTGTAGCCCGTACAGGTGGTGTATCACTGGGTGTGGCCATATTGTCGTTTTCAGGACGACGGCTGAAAGAAGGGCGCCACGACCGGCGACCGCACCGGTCGGTGCGCCCGACATGAGGCAGCCGAGGAGCCGACATGCACACACGCAAATTCAGGGCAGTGATCATGCTGTGCGCCGCCACGGCAGCCGCGGCGGCGATCCCCGTTCCGGCATCCGCTTCCGCATCAGCACCCGCAGCCACGGAGTCCCGCTCACCGGCCCGCGTGGTGGCCGTCGACTGTTTCTCGAACGCGCAGGTGCGCCCCGGCGACTTCCTGCTCGCCTGCGGCGACGGCAACAACCGCCTCATCGACATCCACTGGTCCCACTGGGGGTCGACATCCGCCGTGGGCAGGGCACTTGACGCGGTGAACGACTGCGATCCCTACTGCGCGGCCGGCAAATTCCACACCTACCCCGTCATCGTCCGGCTGGACCGTCCGGAAACCTGGAAGTCCGATACCGGCCTGCGGCACTTCACCCGGATGCAGCTCGTCTACACCGACGGCAGGCCGGCGTACACCGAGCGGGTCGCGACGCACGAGCTCTGGGACTGACCCTCCCGGACGCGGCCGCGCCGGAGCACCGGCCACGAGGTGATGTGCGTGAGTGCTCGCGAATGCACACGGAACGCCGACGGCACATGGCGGCCGGGCTACGTGGCCGCCGCCCTGGTATTCGCCATCGGGATGGCCGGGACCACCCTCCCCACCCCGCTGTACGGCCTCTACCAGGAACAGCTCGGGTTCTCCGAGCTGATGGTGACGGTCGTCTTCGCCGTCTATGCCGTCGCCGTCATCACGGTGCTGCTGGTGGCGGGGAACTACTCCGACGAGACCGGCCGAAGACCCGTGCTCCTGTGCGCCCTGGGGCTGTCTGCGGCGAGTGCCGGGTGTTTCCTGCTGGAAGGCGGTCTGCCGCTGCTCTTCGCGGGGCGGCTGCTGTCCGGCTGCGCCGCCGGCCTGCTGAGCGGCGCGGCGACGGCGGCCGTGATCGAACTGGCGGCGCCCGGGCAGAGGGCCCGTGCGGGGTTCGCCGCCACCGCGGCGAACATGGGCGGTCTGGGCTGCGGACCGCTGCTCTCGGGGATCCTCGCGCAGTACACGCCCTGGCCGCTGACTCTGCCGTTCTGGGTCCATCTGGGTCTGGTGGCCCTGGCCTGCGGGATCACCTGGTTCCTGCCGGAGACCGTCGCCGAGCCGAAGCGCCTGCCCCGCCCGAGGCCGCAGGGGCTGTCCGTGCCCGCCGAGGTGAAGGGGGTCTTCCTGCCCGCCTCGCTGGCGGCCTTCGCCGGTTTCGCGCTCCTCGGCCTGTTCACCGCGGTCGCACCGAGCTTCGCCTCACACACACTGGGTGTGCACAACCTGGCGGTCTCGGGCGCCGTGGTCTTCTCCGTGTTCCTCGCCTCGACCGCCGGACAGTCCCTGTCCCGGCGGATCGGTGCCCGCCTCGCGCTCCCGGTCGGCTGCGGCATCCTCGTCGTCGGCCTGCTGCTGGTGGCTTCGTCACTGATCACCGAATCCCTGCCGCTGCTCGTCCTCGGCGCCCTGTGCGGCGGCACCGGTCAGGGACTGGCCTTCCGTGCCGCGCTCACTCTGATCAGCGACGCGGCCCCGGCACAGCATCGCGGTGGCACCATCTCGGCGTTCTTCGTCGTCGCCTACGGCGGGATCTCCCTGCCGGTGGTCGGCGTCGGCGCCCTGGCGACCTGGCTCGGGCTGCGCCAGGCGGGACTGATCTTCAGCGGCTGCGTGATGCTGCTGGCGGCGGGCGCGGGCACCTACGCGGCCCGCAGACTGCCCCGTGAGCCGGATCTGCAACCGGGCCCGCCACCCACGACGTCCTCCCGGTCCTGAGCACCTGGCGGGAACGGGCACCGACGGCCCGGACTTGTATAGGGTGCCGTTTCGATATCGACGTTCTGCGTGGGAGACGTTAGTGATGAGTGGTCAGCAGCCGGACCCGGGAATGGCCTCCCAGGTCTTCCAACCGCTTGAGGGAGACGACCCGACCACCATCGCCGGATACCGGCTCGCCGCCAAGCTCGGCGCGGGTGGCATGGGCAAGGTGTACCTGTCGTACACACCCGGCGGGCGGCCGGTGGCCATCAAGGTGATCCGGCCCGAGTTCGGCGAGGACGCCGAATTCCGCCGCCGGTTCGCCCAGGAGGTCAAGTCGGCGCAACGTGTGCAGGGCCTGTTCACCGCGCCGGTGATCGACGCCGCCACCGACACCGCCCACCCGTGGCTGGCCACCGCGTACGTTCCTGGTCCCTCGCTCGCCGACGCGGTCGTCGCGCACGGGGCGCTGCCGGTCGAGACGGTGGTGCTGCTGATCGCGGGCATGGCCGAGGCGCTGCACGTCATCCACGGCGCCGGCATCGTCCACCGTGACCTCAAGCCGTCCAACGTGCTGCTCGCCGCAGACGGCCCCCGCGTCATCGACTTCGGCATCGCCCACGCCGCCGACGCGACCTCGCTCACCGGCAGTGGTGTCACCATCGGTACGCCCTCGTTCATGGCACCGGAACAGGCGGCCGGACGCAGGGTGACCCCGGCCACCGACGTCTTCGCGCTGGGCCAGGTGGCGGCATACGCGGCGACCGGGTCCCCGGCGTTCGGCGAGGGGACCTCGCACGGCGTCCTGTACCGGATCGTCCACGAGGAGCCCGACCTCAGCGGCGTCCCGGAACGGCTGATGGAGCTGGTCAGCCGGTGCCTCGCCAAGGACCCGGCCGCCAGGCCGTCGATCGCCGAGGTCATCACGCTCTGCCAGTCCGCGAACGCGGAGACGGTGCTGCGCCGCCCCGAGGACTGGCTGCCCGCCCCGGTCTCCGCCGACATCACGGTGCGCACGGCGGCCCCGGCCCCGGTCCAGACC
>NZ_JBCEWQ010000255.1:0-6892 GCF_038448545.1 Streptomyces sp. CLV115 | reverse complement strand
GTGTGGGTGGGTTCGAGCCTCGTGGGGGGCGCATTCGAGCCTAGAGACTCCGGCCCCGGATAGGGAGGGGACGGGACGGAGCCCTTGCGGGCTCCAGAGCCGCAGACGTGGCCGGAGCCGGAGCCGCATACGGCAATGGGGCCGAGGGGGTGACCGGGGCCGCTGGGGTGAGCGGGGCGGCCCGGTCACCGCACCGCACGGCCCGCGTCACATGTACTCGGTGGGAATCACCGGTTCGCCGCGCGACAGCTGCACCGCCGACATCGGCAGCCCCGCCCGCGCCGCGATGTGCCGCTCGCGCGCCGCGTCCAGCGGCTCGCGGGCGACCACCCCGCCGTCCTTGACCAGCTCCACCAGCAGCTGCCGGTCGGCCAGCTCGGCGGGCACCGCGCCGGTGCCGATCACCTCGGCCTCGGCGATCCCGTGCTCGTCCAGCCGGCGCGCGGCCCACTTGCGACCGCCCACCGACGACTTCGCGCCGAGCGACTTCTTGGCCACCGGACGCAGCGGCTCGGCGGGATCGGCGGAGCCGGCGCGGGCGACGAGCTTGTAGACCATCGAGCAGGTGGGCTGCCCGCTGCCGGTCACCAGCTGCGTGCCCACCCCGTACGCGTCGACCGGCGCCGCCGCCAGTGAGGCGATGGCGTACTCGTCCAGGTCCGATGTCACCACGATCTTCGTCTCCGTGGCGCCCAGCTCGTCCAGCTGCTGCCGCACCCGGTGCGCGACCAGCAGCAGATCGCCGGAGTCGATCCGCACCGCGCCCAGCTCGGTCCCGGCGACCTCGACCGCCGTACGGACCGCCTCGGTGACGTCGTACGTGTCGACCAGCAGCGTGGTGCCCCGGCCGAGCGAATCGACCTGGGCCCGGAACGCGTCGCGCTCGGTGTCGTGGAGCAGCGTGAAGGCGTGGGCGCTGGTCCCGACGGTGGGGATGTTGTAGCGGAAGCCCGCCGCCAGGTCGGAGGTGGTGTTGAAGCCGCCGATGTACGCGGCACGCGCCGACGCCACCGCCGACAGTTCATGGGTGCGTCGTGCACCCATCTCGATCAGGCCGCGCCCGCCGGCCGCGGCGGACATCCGTGAGGCCGCGGCGGCGATCGCCGAGTCGTGGTTGAGGATCGACAGGATCACCGTCTCCAGCAGTACGCACTCGGCGAAGGAGCCCTCGACCCGCAGGATCGGGGAGCCGGGGAAGTACACCTCGCCCTCCGGGTAGCCCCAGATGTCTCCGCTGAAGCGGTAATCGGCCAGCCAGGCGAGGGTCGGCCCGTCCACCACGTTCTGTTCGCGCAGGAAGGTGAGCATCTCGTCGTCGAAGTGGAAGTTCTCCACCGCGTCCAGCACCCGTCCGATGCCCGCGACGACGCCGTAGCGCCGCCCTTCGGGAAGCCGGCGCGTGAACGCCTCGAAGACCGAGCGCCGATCGGCCGTGCCGGCCTTCAGCGCGGCCTGCACCATCGTGAGCTCGTACTGGTCGGTGAAGAGCGCGGTCGACGGCACACCGACCCGTCGCCCAAGGTCCGCAGAGTTCATGTTCCGGATGCTACCCCTATTTCGTCAGAGTGACGAGATCTCGGGTCGTTTGTGCGATGACCCCTCCCGAGTGGCAGCATGGGGTGGGTGAGCGTCGCCCCCACAGAGATCACGCGTCCCGAATCGGCCGAGGAGAGTCTTGTCGTCCCCGAGCCCGACGTCCCCTGGGTGACGCTGGTCCACAACGACCCGGTCAATCTCATGAGCTATGTGACCTATGTCTTCCAGGCCTACTTCGGCTACTCCAAGGACAAGGCGCACAAGCTGATGCTGGACGTCCACCAGAAGGGGCGCGCGGTCGTCTCCAGCGGCAGCCGCGAGGAGATGGAGCGCGACGTCCAGGCCATGCACGGCTACGGACTGTGGGCCACGCTCACGCAGGACCGCAACTAGACCCTGCCGGACCTCCCCGTCCGTTCGCCCGACTCCTGCCCCGCCCGACCCACCATCGGAGAAAACCCATGGCCGGCCACTTCGAGGCCACCCCCGGCGGCGGCGCGGCCGTCGCGCTCGACGAGGTGGAGATCGCGATCCTGCGCTCCCTCGCCGTCCAGTTGCTGGAACTGATCGGCCCCGGCGACGAACCCGCCGAGGACGCGGACCCGCTCGCCGCACTCTTCGCGGAGGGGCCCAGCGAGCCGCCCACCGACCCGGCCCTGGCCCGCCTCTTCCCCGAGGCGTACGGCGACCAGGACACCGAACTGCGGGCCGCCTCCGCCGAGTTCCGCCGCTTCACCGAGAACGACCTGCGCGCCCGCAAGCGCACCGACGCCCTCGCCGTCGTACGGACCCTGGACGCGCTCACGGTCACCGGGGACGAAGGCGCCGTACTCGAACTCACCGGCGACGAATGCCGCAACTGGCTCGGCGCCCTCAACGACCTCCGGCTCACCATCGGCACCCGCCTGGAGGTCTCCGACGAGGACGAGGGCGAGGCCGGATCGCTCTACCGGCTCCCGGACAGCGACCCGCGAAAGCCGATGGTCATGGCCTATCTCTGGCTCGGCGCGCTCCAGGAAACTCTCGTGGAGACGCTGATGCCGTAAGGGCTGCCCCGCAGCCGATGAGGCGGTGCGGCGGCGGTGCGCTCCCGGAGAGCGCCGGGTGTTCGCTCAGCGGATGCTCAAATCCGAATAACGATCCCATCACCTGAACGGTCGTCTTTGCTGCGGCAGGAAACCCTTGTCCGCTTTTAACTGTGGTGTACGCCACAGAACGTCAGGTGGGTCGCCCGAGTGGCCGTGATAAATCTTCACGACCACTCGGGCACGCCACCCCTGTTCCCGAGGGCGCCAAGAGCCGGCCACCACCGGCGGCACTCCATCCATATCCGGGGGGATCAGGAACCGATCCGCAGTCTCAACGGCGCGGATCGGCGTGGAGAAAGGCGCAGCACATGACATCGGCGCAGGTCGACAAAGGGAACAGCGGAGCGCAGGCCGTAGAGGTATCGGAATCCGGCGCGTCCGGTGAGGGATACCAGCGGGCCCTCGGCGCCCGTCAGATCCAGATGATCGCCATCGGCGGGGCCATCGGCACCGGGCTCTTCCTCGGTGCGGGAAAGGCGATCGCCAAAGCCGGGCCCAGCCTCGTCCTGGCCTATGCCGTCGCCGGCCTGGTGATCTTCTTCATCATGCGGGCCCTGGGCGAACTCCTCATGTACCGGCCGGTCTCGGGCTCCTTCTCCGAGTACGCCCGTGAATTCATCGGCCCCTTCGCGGGCTTCGTCACCGGCTGGACCTACTGGCTTTTCTGGGTCGTCACCGGAATCACCGAAGTCACCGCCGCAGCCCAGTACATGACGTTCTGGTTCAACATTCCGCAATGGATATCCGCACTGATCTTCACGGTCATCCTCTACGGGGTGAACCTGATCTCCGTGAAACTCTTCGGTGAACTCGAATTCTGGTTCTCGATGGTCAAGGTCACCGCCATTGTCGGCATGATCCTCATCTGCGCCGGAATTCTCACCCTCGGCTTCTCCGACGCCGGGGACACCGCGTCCGTCACCCACCTCTGGGCCGACGGCGGCTTCTTCCCGCACGGCATCAAGGGCACCCTGATGACGCTGCAGATCGTGATGTTCGCCTTCCTCGCCGTCGAACTGGTCGGCGTCACCGCGGGCGAGTCCAAGGACCCGAAGACCGTCCTGCCCAAGGCCATCAACACCGTGCCGTGGCGCATCGCCGTCTTCTACGTCGGCGCGCTCGTCATGATCCTCTCCGTGGTCCCGTGGACCGAGTTCCAGCCCGACGTCTCGCCGTTCGTCGCCGCCTTCAAGAAGATGGGCCTCGGCCTCGGCGCCGGCATCGTCAACTTCGTCGTGCTGACCGCCGCGCTCTCCTCCTGCAACTCCGGCATGTACTCCACCGGCCGCATGCTGCGCGACCTCGCCCTCAACGGGCAGGGCCCGAAGTTCTTCACCCGGCTCACCAGGAGCGGCACCCCGCTCGTCGGCACCACCTTCTCCGCCGCGCTGATGCTCGTCGGCGTCTGGATCAACTACCAGTGGCCCGGTGACGCCTTCACCTACGTCGTCTCGTTCGCCACCATCTCCGGCATGTGGGCCTGGATCATGATCCTGATCAGCCAGCTCCGCTACCGGCGCCTCTCCGACCTCGGTGTGCTCCCGCGGTCGGACTTCCGGGCCCCCGGCGCCCCGTACACCAGCGTCTTCGCACTGTTCTTCATCGCCGTGGTCATCGTGATGATGGGCATCGACAAGGACACCAGGATCTCGCTGTACTGCGCCCCGCTCTGGGCCGCGCTCCTCGGCATCTCGTACGTGGTCCTCAAGGCCCGCAACCCCGGGAACAAGGCCTTCGCGAAGAACTGAACCCCCTCCACCACCCGGCCGCCGTGTCCACCATGCGGCCGCTCACGTACCACACTTCGGTACGAGAGGGGCCGCATGCCTATCCTGGCGAAATGCTGACCATCACCAAGGCGCTGTACGACCAGATCGTCGCGCACTCCCGTGCCGACCACCCCGACGAGGCGTGCGGCGTGGTCGCGGGCCCGGCGGGGACCGGCCGCCCCGAGCGGTTCATCCCGATGCTCAACGCCGCCCGCTCGCCCACCTTCTACGAGTTCGACTCGGCCGACCTCCTCAAGCTCTACCGCGAGATGGACGACCGCGACGAGGAGCCGGTGATCGTCTACCACTCCCACACCGCGACCGAGGCCTACCCCTCCCGCACCGACGTCACCTACGCCAACGAGCCCGGCGCCCACTACGTGCTCGTCTCCACGGCGGACACCGACGACGCGGGCCCCTTCCAGTTCCGCTCGTACCGCATCGTGGACGGTGTGATCACCGAGGAGGACGTCGAGGTCGTCGAGGCGTACGAACCCGCCTGACCCCGCCGTACCGCCGGACACCGGCCGGACGGGACCGGGCTCACCCACGGTCCCGTCCGCCTGTCGAACACCGAGCATCCATCAGGTGAGATCACACTCGGGATTACGGACCGGGAATCGATACGATGAGCCCATGGTTCTCCATGACGTGAGCGACAAGACGCCGGGCACGCTGCTCGTCGCGCGGCTGCACGTCGACCTGTGCAGGCTCTCCAGCGCGATCTGTACGTGCCGCCTGCCCGCCGGCCGCAAGGCCTGAGCCGGGCCCGCGGCCCGAACACCACACGTACGCACCACCCCCGCGCGGGGGCAGAGCCGCGCGCCCCACGCCACCTCTCCGCTTCCGACAGGAGCCCACGCCATGGCCATCGAGGTCCGCATCCCGACCATCCTCCGCACCTACACCGACGGCGCCAAGGCCGTCGAGGGCGACGGAGCGACCCTCGCCGACCTCTTCACGGACCTGGACAGCCGGCACAACGGCATCCGCGAGCGCATCGTCGACGGCGACCAGCTCCGCCGATTCGTGAACGTCTACCTCAACGACGAGGACGTCCGCTTCCTCGACGGCATCTCCACCAAGCTCAGCGACGGCGACAACGTCACCATCCTCCCGGCCGTCGCCGGCGGCATGAACTGATGCGGTACGACAGCCCGCTCGCCGCGGTGGGCAACACCCCGCTCGTCCGCCTGCCGCGGCTGTCACCCTCCGACGACGTCCGGATCTGGGCCAAGCTGGAGGACCGCAACCCCACCGGCTCGATCAAGGACCGCCCCGCGCTCCACATGGTCGAACAGGCGGAGAAGGACGGCCGGTTGACCCCCGGCTGCACCATCCTGGAGCCCACCAGCGGCAACACCGGAATCTCGCTCGCCATGGCGGCCAAGCTCAAGGGCTACCGCATCGTGTGCGTCATGCCGGAGAACACCTCCCAGGAACGGCGCGACCTGCTCGCCATGTGGGGTGCCGAGATCATCTCCTCCCCGGCGGCGGGCGGCTCCAACACCGCCGTCCGCGTCGCCAAGGAACTGGCCGCCGAGCACCCCGACTGGGTCATGCTCTACCAGTACGGAAACCCGGACAACGCGGGCGCCCACTACGCCACCACCGGCCCGGAGATCCTCACCGACCTCCCGTCCATCACCCACTTCGTGGCCGGCCTCGGCACCACGGGAACGCTGATGGGCGTCGGCCGCTACCTGCGCGAACACAAGCCGGACGTCAAGATCGTCGCCGCCGAGCCGCGCTACGACGACCTCGTCTACGGACTCCGCAACCTCGACGAGGGCTTCGTCCCCGAGCTCTACGACGCCTCGGTCCTCACCACCCGCTTCTCCGTCGGCTCGGCCGACGCCGTCACCCGCACCCGCGAACTCCTCCAGCAGGAGGGCATCTTCGCGGGCGTCTCCACCGGCGCCGCGCTCCACGCGGCGATCGGCGTCGGAAACAAGGCCGTCAAGGCGGGAGAACCGGCCGACATCGTCTTCGTCGTCGCGGACGGCGGCTGGAAGTACCTGTCGACGGGCGTCTACACCGCCCCGACCACGGAAGCGGCCATCGAGACCCTGCACGGCCAGCTCTGGGCCTGACAGCCTTCGGCGGGGTGCGCCCGGCGCGGGCGCACCTCGCCGCACCTCATCCGAGGTTCCGCACCCGCTCCCACACCGCCGGGTCCACGACCCCCACCCGGCGCCGGAACCCGCGTACCGAGACCTCCCGCAACTCGTCAGTCTCCAGGAAACTCGCCCGGCCCTGAGCGTCACCCACCGTTCCCGCGGGCAGCGCGATCACCCCGGGCCGGTCCGCGTGACGCTTGCTGGTGATCTTCGCGACGAGCGCCGAGCCACCCCGTACCGACAGCACCAGACAGGGCCGGTCCTTCGCCCCGGGCCCGTCCTCGTACGGCACCTCGGCCCACCAGATCTCACCCGGCCGCGGCCGCCGCTCCGGCCCACGTCCGGGCCCCGCCGGCGGGCGCGTCCGGCCACCCGGACG
>NZ_JBCEWQ010000254.1:0-6932 GCF_038448545.1 Streptomyces sp. CLV115 | reverse complement strand
CCCCCCCCCCCCCCCCCCCCCCCCCCCCCGCCGAGGGCGACGAACACCCCCCGGTCGTCCTGCTGCACGGTTTCATCGACAACCGTTCGGTCTTCGTCCTGCTGCGCCGCTCCCTCGCCCGGCACGGCTGGCACCATCTGGAATCGCTCAACTACTCACCGCTGACCTGCGACATCCGGACGGCGGCGGAGCTACTGGGTCGGCATGTCGAGGAGATCTGCGCCCGCACCGGACACCACGAGGTCGACATCGTCGGGCACAGCCTGGGCGGTCTGATCGCCCGCTACTACGTGCAGCGCCTCGGCGGTGACCAGCGGGTGCGCACCCTGATCACCCTCGGCACGCCCCACGGGGGCACGGCCGTCGCGCCGCTGGCGAGCGCTCACCCCATCGTGCGGCAGATGCGTACGGGATCCGCACCGATCGAGGAACTGCGCAGGCCCGCGCCGGGCTGCCGCACCCGGTTCGTGAGCTTCTGGAGCGAGCTCGACCGGGTGATCGTCCCGGCCGAGGCGGCCTGCATCGACCATCCGGATCTCGACGCGCAGAACGTACGCGTCACCGGGATCGGCCATCTCGCGCTGCCGGTGCACCCGGCCGTCGCCGCCGCCGTCCGGCAGGCTCTGGAGTCCCGCGAGCCGACGGCCGAGGAGAGCGGAACGGCAGGAGCCGCGTGAATCAGCGGGGCCGAGCGGACGGGCGGGGCAAAGCAAACCGGAGAGGCCGAACGGACCGCAGTGACCAACCGGACCGGTGAGGCCGAACGGACCGCAGTGACCAACCGGACCGGTGAGGCCGAACGGACCGCAGTGACCACGCGAACTGGTGAGGCCGAACGGACCGGAGTGGCCAAGCAAACCGGAGGGGCCGAACAGGCCGGTGGGGCCGAACGGACCGGTGGGGTCTCCGGAGACCCCACAAATAGAACGGGTTTCGAACATAAGGCCAAGGCTGTGTGAGCAGTCCGTCGAAAGGCGGCCGATTGCCCGTTTCCTGAGCCGCCCGTGCCCGCCGAAGATTGTCGGCGTCACGTACCGCCGGGTACAGTCGCGGCCACTGCTCCCCCTGGGATCCCCACGCCGGACCCCAGAGCACAGGTCCTGCTGCCGAGGCGAGAGAGAAGTTGGTGAACGACCAGCACCCCCACGCCGGGTACGCCGGATTCGACAGTGATGCGACCGGCAGCTTCGACAGCGACCCGCTCTTCGGATCACTCCCCGGCGGTCAGGACGGCGCGTACGGCAGCGGCTACGGCGCCGGGCAGTCCGGGTACAGCGGCCAGTACGACTCCACCCAGTGGGACACCGGCGCACACCCGACCACCTCGTACGACGCCTACACCCCGTACACCGCGCAGCCCCAGCAGCAGTACGAGGCGGCGCAGACGTACGAGACCACGGCCACCTGGACGCCCGTCGCCGACTACGGCACGGAAACGGCCACGACCGCCACCGCCACGTTCGCCGGCATCCCGGCGCAGGGCGGCGCCCCGGACACCACGGGCCAGTGGGACACCGGCGACTGGCACACGAACGGCCAGTGGGCCACCGGCGAATCGGCCGTCTACGACTCCGGCGCTTACGACGCCACCGCGTGGAACACCGGCGCCACGCCCGAGCACGATCAGCAAATCGCGCAAACCACGGAAACCGCACAGCTGTCCTACGAGACGCAGCCGGTGCCCGAGGTCCACGAGGCGCACCAGGCGCCCGAAACACAAGAGTCCTACGCCGACCCGGCCACCTCGTACGACCCCTACGAGCCCTACCTCGCCAACAGCGCGGACGACACAGCGGACGACGCGCACGACGCCACCGCCGCAGTCTCCGCCGATGCCATGGACATCGCGGACGCCGCACCCGGCCCGCACCGTCCTCTCGGCCGCTCCGCCACCCGCGGCGGCGGCGCCGGCCGCAGTCGGCGGCGTTCCCCCGCGAAGCGTTCCGCGCTCCTGACCGTCGCGATTCCCTCCGCCTGCGTGATGAGCGTGGCCGGCATCGCGGCGGCCTCCGTCGGCGGGCTGGGCGGCGAGGACAAGAAGGACGACGGCAAGACCACGATGGCGGCGTCCGACCCCGGCTCCGTCAAGGCGGGGGTGGCCAACAACAAGCTGGACACCCAGCTCGCCAACCTCAGCGCCGACGCGGAGAACTTCGCCGACCGCGCCAGCCGCACCCAGGAGCGGATCGACCTGCGCGAGCGGCAGGCCGCCGAGAAGAAGAAGCGCCTGGAAGAGGCCGCCCGCAAGGAGGCCCTGCGCCCCAAGTTCGTCATGCCGGTCAAGCAGCACGGCCTCAGCGCGTACTTCGGCCAGGCGGGCGTCAACTGGATGTCCGTGCACACGGGCATCGACTTCCCGGTCTTCGAGGGCACGCCCGTGATGGCCGCGACGGACGGCACCGTGCGCACCCAGCTGAACAGCGCCTACGGGAACATGGCCATCGTCACCATGGCCGACGGGACCGAGACCTGGTACTGCCACCTCAGCGGTACCAAGATCCGCTCGGGCCCGGTCAAGGCCGGTGACGTCATCGCGTACTCCGGGGACACCGGGAACTCGACCGGTCCGCACCTGCACTTCGAGGTACGACCCGGGGGCGGAGCGGCAGTGAACCCGCTGCCCTGGCTCCGCAGCCACGGCGTCAACCCGACCTGACCCGAGCCCGACCGATCCGACCCGGGACGGCCCGGCTTGGGACGGCCCGGCTTGGGACGGCCCGGCTTGGGACGGCCCGGCTTGGGACGGCCCGGCTTGGGACGGCCTGAAACGGGAGACAGCCTGAAACGGGAAACGGTCTGAAACGGGAAACGGCCTGAACGGTAGACGGGCGGGGCCGCGGCCTCCGCCCGTCTTCCCCGTCCCGGCTACAGCTTCTCGACCGGCGCGTACCTCAGCAGCAGCTTCTTCGGGCGCTCGTCCCCGAAGTCGACCGTGGCCTTCGCCTGGTCGCCGACGCCCTCGACCGCCGTGACCGTGCCGAGCCCGAACTGGTCGTGCGTGACCCGGTCCCCCACGACCAGCGTGATCGTCGGCTTGTCCGAGGTCCGTCGGGTCGCGAAGCCCGAGGGCCCGGAGCGCGCACGCGAGGCGGACAGCGACGAGGTGATCCCCGACGTCGGTCCGGCCGGTGCCGCCATCGGTCCCTTCCGCTTCCACTCCAGGTGCTGGTCCGGGATCTCCTCCAGGAACCGCGACGGCGGGTTGTAAGAGGGCTGCCCCCACGCGCTGCGCATCGCTGCCCGGGTCAGGTAGAGCCGCTCGCGGGCCCGGGTGATGCCGACGTAGGCGAGCCGCCGCTCCTCCTCCAGCTCCTTCACCTGTCCCAGCGCCCGCATGTGCGGGAAGACGCCGTCCTCCATGCCGGTCAGGAAGACGACCGGGAATTCGAGGCCCTTCGCGGTGTGCAGTGTCATCAGTGTGATGACGCCGGAGCCGTCCTCGTCCTCGTCGGGGATCTGGTCGGAGTCGGCGACGAGCGCGACCTTCTCCAGGAACTCCGCGAGCGTGCCCGTCCCCGCGCCGGTGCCGGCGGCCGCGTCCGCGCCGTCCTCGCCGGCCGAGCCCTGCTCCTGCTCGAATTCGAGGGCCACGGCGGCCAGTTCCTGAAGGTTCTCGATCCGGGTCTCGTCCTGCGGGTCGGTGGACGCCTGGAGTTCGGCGAGGTAGCCGGTGCGCTCCAGGACGGCCTCCAGGACCACCGCGGGGCCCGCGCCCGACTCGACGATCGTGCGCAGCTCCTCCATCAGCGTGTTGAACCGCTTGACGGCGTTGGCCGACCGGGCCGCCATGCCGTACGCCTCGTCGACCCGGCGCAGCGCCTGCGGGAAGGTGATCTTCTCGCGCATGGACAGCGCGTCGATCATCGCCTCGGCGCGGTCGCCGATACCGCGCTTGGGCACGTTGAGGATGCGGCGCAGCGGGACGGTGTCCTCGGGATTGGCGAGGACGCGCAGGTAGGCCAGGATGTCCCGGACCTCCTTGCGCTCGTAGAAGCGCACGCCGCCGACGACCTTGTAGGGCAGGCCGACACGGATGAAGATCTCCTCGAAGACGCGGGACTGGGCGTTCGTACGGTAGAAGATCGCGACGTCACCGGCCTTGGCGTCGCCCGTGTCGGTGAGCCGGTCGATCTCGTCGGCGACGAACTGCGCCTCGTCGTGCTCGGTGTCGGCGACATAGCCGGTGATCCGGGCGCCGGTGCCCGCGTTGGTCCAGAGGTTCTTGGGGCGGCGGCTCTCGTTGCGCTCGATGACCGCGTTGGCGGCGGACAGGATCGTCTGCGTGGAGCGGTAGTTCTGCTCCAGCAGGATCGTGGTCGCGTCGGGGTAGTCCTCCTCGAACTGGAGGATGTTGCGGATGGTCGCGCCGCGGAAGGCGTAGATCGACTGGTCCGCGTCACCCACGACGCACAGCTCGGCCGGGGCGTCGCCCTCGCCCGCCGGTCCGACCAGCTCGCGCACCAGGGTGTACTGGGCGTGGTTGGTGTCCTGGTACTCGTCGACCAGGACGTGCCGGAAGCGGCGGCGGTAGTGCTCGGCGACGTCCGGGAACGCCTGGAGCAGGTGGACCGTCGTCATGATGATGTCGTCGAAGTCCAGCGCGTTGGCCTCGCGCAGCCGGGACTGGTACATCGCGTAGGCCTGGGCGAGGGTCTTCTCGAAGCCGTCCGCGGCCTGGCCGGCGAAGGTCTCCTCGTCGATCAGCTCGTTCTTCAGGTTGGAGACCTTGGCGGTGAACGACTTCGGCGGGAAGCGCTTCGGGTCCAGGTCGAGATCGCGGCAGACCAGGGCCATCAGCCGCTTGGAGTCGGCGGCGTCGTAGATCGAGAACGACGAGGTGAAGCCGAGCCGCTTCGACTCGCGGCGCAGGATGCGTACGCACGCGCTGTGGAAGGTCATGACCCACATGGCGTTGGCGCGCGGGCCGACGAGCTGCTCGACGCGCTCCTTCATCTCGCCCGCGGCCTTGTTGGTGAAGGTGATCGCCAGGATCTGGCCGGGGTGCACCCCGCGCTCCGCGAGGAGGTGGGCGATCCGGTGGGTCAGCACCCGGGTCTTGCCCGAGCCGGCCCCGGCGACGATGAGCAGCGGGGAGCCCGCGTGGACGACGGCGGCGCGCTGCTCGGTGTTCAGCCCGTCGAGGAGCGCCGCCGAGTCGATGACGGGGCGGTGCGCGCCGTCGCGGTAGTAGGCGTCCCTGGGCGGCGGGGGCCCGTCGAACACGCCCGCGAAGAGGTCCTCCGGCACCGCTTCGGGTGCGGAGTCCTCGGGGGGCGGCGGGGGCTCTTCCTCCGAGTGCTGGAGGCCGGCCAGGAAGCTGTCGTCAAAGAGGCTGCTCATCGCTTGCCGAGTCTAGGCCGCCGCACCGACACCCGGAGGCCGCATGACCAACCGCACACGGCCGACGGCACACAAAGAGAGCGGACACCCACTCCCCGTGAGGAAATCCGGCCGCCGGCACCCCACGCCGGCAAGGTCACGAAAATGTATCGGGCATATCGAACATCAACCTTCACAGCAGCACCATGGGTTGGCTAGCGTGCTCGACCGGGCGGCCCGTACCCCCTTGAGGCGAACCACGCCGAGCGGGCGCCCCCGCCGAATCCGGCTGCCCCCGCGGAAGTTCGGAACCGGGGACCCAGACGCAGTACCGGGGTGAATCGGTCCTTATCCCCCACTCGGACCGTAGGGCAGCCTTCCGTTCCGCCCGAACCCGACAGCTAACCCGGTAGGCGGTCCACGGAAGGAGATGCCGGCCTTGGCATCCCATCGCAAGCCGCGCACCCGGGTGCGCACCACCGCACCGGCCGTCGGTCTCACCACGGCGGCCCTGGCGTCCGTGACCCTGCTCTCCACGCAGAGCGCGGTGGCCGCGCCCGATCCGAAGCCCGGCATCGAGGACGTACAGAAGAAGGTCGACGACCTCTACCGGCAGGCGGGCACCGCGACCCAGCAGTACAACCGGGCGAAGGAGGCCTCCACCGCCCAGCGCGCCAAGGTCGACGCCCTGCTGGACGACGTCGCCGAGCGCGCCGACAAGCTCAACGACGCCCGCAGGACACTCGGCAACTACGCGGCCGCGCAGTACCGCAGCGGCTCCATAACGCCGAACGCCACGTTCTTCCTGGCCGACGACCCGCAGTCGTACTTCGACCAGAGCCAGCTGATGGACCGGATGACCAGCCGGCAGCAGAGCGCGATCACGGACTTCCGCACGCAGCAGGCCAAGGCGGCGAAGAAGCGTTCCGAGGCGGTGCGCAGCCTGGAGACGCTGACGACGACGCAGGCCACGCTGCGCACCAGCAAGCAGGACGTCCAGAAGAAGCTGGGTGAGGCGCGCACGCTGCTGTCGAAGCTGACCGCCGAGGAGAAGGCACGGCTCGCGGAGATCGAGCGCAAGAAGGAGGCGGAGGCCGAGCGCAAGGCGCGGGAGCTGGCGAAGCAGCAGGCCGCCGCGAAGGCCGAGGCGGACCGCAAGGCCGAGGAGGCCGCGAAGGAGTCGGGGGGCGGCAGCGGTACGGGCACCGGGTCCGGCTCGGACAGCGGCTCCACCACCAAGGCGGCGAAGGTCCTCGACTTCGCCAGGGCCCAGATCGGCAAGCCGTACGTCTGGGGCGCGACGGGCCCGGCGTCGTACGACTGCTCCGGGCTCACCCAGGCCGCGTGGAAGGCGGCGGGGGTCGACATCCCGCGCACCACGTGGGACCAGGTCAAGATCGGCACCCGGGTGGCCACGGCCGATCTGCGGCCGGGGGACCTCGTCTTCTTCTACGACGACATCAGCCACGTCGGCATCTACAAGGGCGACGGGATGATGATCCACGCGCCGAAGCCCGGGGCGAACGTGCGCGAGGAGTCGATCTACTACATGCCGATCTACGGCAGCGTGCGCCCGGTGTAGCGGGTCTCGACGCGTCGCGCCGCCCGGGTGC
>NZ_JBCEWQ010000253.1:0-7213 GCF_038448545.1 Streptomyces sp. CLV115 | reverse complement strand
GATCGGAAGCGGGGACCGGGACGGGGGCAAGGCCCGGCTCCGGGAGAGCCGTTGTGTTCCGGCGGATGCTGACGATGCCGGTCCGCAATCCCGTCATCATGGCCTCGCTGCTCGGGGTGGGCGTCTCCGCGCTCGGGCTGCGGCTGCCGCACGCGCTCGCCCACTCCTGCGATCTGCTCGGCGCAGCCGCCGTACCGACGGCGCTGATCACACTGGGGCTGTCCCTGAACGCCCGCCCGGCCGTCGGCGATTCGCCGGATCTCCCGGGGGACGCGGATCGTCCCGGGCGCGCGGAGGTCGTCGTGGCGGTGGCGCTCAAGACGCTGGTCCAGCCCCTGATCGCGCTGGCCGTCGGCGGCCCGCTGCTGCATCTGCCGGAGCACCAACTGCTGGCCGTGGTGCTCTGCTCGGCGCTGCCGACCGCTCAGAACGCCTTCATCTACGCCCAGCAGTACGGCCTGGACACCCGGCTGGCCCGCAATGCCGTGGTGGCCTCGACGGTGGTCTCCATGGCCACGCTCTCCGTTGCCACCTGGGCCCTGGGGGCGACCGGCTCCTGAGCTGTTCGAGTGGCGGACCCGGGCCGATGGGCGGATGCTGGTCAGGCGGCGATCCACGCCGAAGGGGTGCCAGGACGATGTGTTCGTCCCGGCATCCCTTCGGCCTCCCGGCCCTTTCGCGGCCTCCCTTGCCCTTTCGCGACCCGTCGCGGCCGTTCCCTGCCCTTGCGCAGCTCTTCCCGGCTGTTTCCCGGACCCGTGGGTCAGTGCTGCTTGCTGCCCACCACGTCGCCCGTCGCATCGCTCGTCGCATCGCCTGTCGACCTCGGAACAGGCACCGGAACCGGCCGTTCCAGGTCGTCCTGCGGCTTCGCCGCCGCCGGTACGGCCCCCGGCCGCAGCGCCCGCGGCCCCGCCAGCACATGTGCGAGCCCGAAGCCGAGCACGACCACGGCCGCCCCGCCCACCGCGTCCAGCACCCAGTGATTGGCGGTGGCGACGATCGCGGAGACCGTGAACAGCGGGTGCAGCAGCCCCAGCGCCTTCATCCACATCTTCGGGGCCAGCACGACGACGACCACACCGCACCAGAGCGACCAGCCGAAGTGCAGCGAAGGCATCGCCGCGTACTGGTTGGTCATCGCGGTCAGGCTCCCGTAGTCCGGCTTCGCGAAGTCCTGGACGCCGTGGACCGTGTCGATGAAACCGAGCCCCGGCATCAGGCGCGGCGGGGCCAGCGGGTAGAGCCAGAAGCCGACCAGCGCGAACAGCGTGGCGAAACCGATGGTGCTGCGGGCCCAGCGGTAGTCGGCGGGGCGTCGTACGTAGAGCACACCGAGGATCGTCAGCGGCACGATGAAGTGGAACGTCGTGTAGTAGTGGTCGAAGAAGCCCCGCAGCCCGCCGACGTTCACGACCGCGTGGTTGGCCCAGTGCTCGATGTCGATGTGCAGCCACTGCTCGATGGCGTGGATCTGGCGGCCGTGCTGCTCGGCCGTGGTGCGGCCGGCCGTCGCCGCCAGCCTGACGTGTGCGTACGCGGAGTACACGACCCTGATCAGGAGCAGTTCCAGCAGCAGGTTGGGCCGGCTCAGCACCCGCCGCCAGAACGGCAGCAGCGGGATACGGCTCCAGCGGGCCGGGACCGGGGCGGCGTGGTCCCTGGGGATCGGGTGCTGCCAGTACTCCGAGGTGCGCGGCAGGAACGGCACGGCGCAGGCCGCGGCGAGCGCGGCGATCAGCAGCACGTTGTCGCGCACGGGGAAGAGGACCGCCATGTTCGGCAGCAGCATCGTCCCCGGCAGCGTGATGACGAGGACCACGACCACGGGCCAGACCGGCCGGTCGGAGGCCCGCTTGCCGACCCGGCCGACCGCGGCGAGCAGCACCCACAGCAGCTGGTACTGCCAGGCGGTCGGCGAGACGGCGACGGCGACACAGCCGGTCACCGCGACGGCGAGGAGCAGCTGCCCGTCGGCCGCGTACCGGGCGGCGCGGCGCAGCCCGAGGAGACAGACGGCGGCCGCCGGCACCACGAACAGCACGATCTCCAGCGGACCGGTCGGCCCGGCCCGGAGCAGCGCACCGTGCAGCGACTGATTGGCGAGCCCGTCCGCGTTGCCGCCGAGCCCGGTGCCCGCGGCATGGTGTATCCAGTACGTCCATGAATCGCCCGGCATCACGGCCCAGGCCGACGCCGTGCAGCCGGCGAACGCGGCGCCGCCGGTCAGCGCGGCCCGCCGGCGCCCGGTCAGCCGGAGCAGTACGACGAAGAGCAGCATGGTCGGCTGGAGCGCGGCCGCCAACCCGATCAGGGTGCCCGAGGCGCGCTCTCCGCGTAACGCGAAACAGCCCAGCAGCACCAGCAGGACCGGCAGGATGCTGGTCTGCCCCAGGTGCAGCGCGGTGCGGACCGGCAACGAGAGCATCAGCAGGCTGATCGCGACGGGCGCGGCCGGCAGCGCGGCGCGGCGGGACACCGATCCGGGCAGCAATCCGGGCACAGGTCCGGACAACGATCCGGACACCGGTACAGGCAGCGCTCGGGCTGCGACAATGCCCAGCGCGGCGACGAGCAGCAGCGTGCCGGAGGTCCAGGCGACGCCCAGGCTCTGTTCCGCCATGCGGGTCAGCGGTTCCAGCACCAGCCCGGCGAACGGGGTGCCGGTGAAACGGTCGCTGTCGTACAGCGACCCCGTCACGTGCAGGACGCCGTTCTCGCCCGTCCAGGTCTCCGGGTCGGCGAGCCGTTCCCCCGACGGCTGCCGCAGCACCGCCATCTGCCGTACGGCCAGGGCGGCCACGATCAGCCAGAGCAGGGCACGGGCGGCCCCGGCCCTCGCCCCCGTCGCCACGTCTCCGCGCACACTCTGTTCCGCGTTCGCCACGCTGCGCCGGCCCTCCCGCCGTTCCGGTGCCTGCCCCTCGATCCAGGCACGCTGCTGAAACCATCCCATTACGCAATGAGATAGACACAATCCGCCCCACTAACGCATGACTGCCATTCCGCTCTTGATAGGAAAAGATGCCCAACTGGGCATTCGCCGCCTGCGCCCCGACTGCCGGCCCGGCCGCCGGTGTGCCGATCTGCCTGGCCGTCGGTCTGCCTGGCCGCCGGCGTGCCTGCGCGTCCGAGCCGCGAACCGCAACCGAAGCCGGAGCCGAAGCCGAAGCCGGAACCGGATTCACGGGCCGTACGTCCTCACCCGTGTTGTCGATCACGCTGTCGTTCACGGGGGAGTCGGACGAAACATGCGGTGCACAGGGGTGAAGCAGAGTGCGCGGGGCGTCCGGGGCGAGGGGCGCGAGTGGTTGGCGCGCGCCCTGTCGCTGCTGCTGATGCTGGTCTCGCTGCAAGTGGGGTCGCTGATCAGCCCGGCGTACGCCTGCGGCTGCGGGGCGATGGTCCCGAGCAAGGACTCCCAGGTCGCGGTGGACCGGGAGACCTCGGTGGTGGACTGGGACGGCCGCACCGAGCAGATCGTCATGCGTCTCACGGTGCGCGGAAACGCCCCGGAGGCGGCCTGGATCATGCCGGTGCCGCACCGTGCGAGCGTGGAGCTCGGTGATTCCGGCCTCTTCTCCGAACTGTCCGTCCTCACCGCACCGGAACATGTGACCAGGCATTACTTCTGGCCCCGCTCCCACGACTGGCCGTTCTCCGGCTCCGGCAATGTCGGGGACGGCGCCGCTGCTCCGTCGGCCGGGGCGCCGTCCGTCGAGGTGGTCGGCCGGGAGCGGCTCGGCCCCTTCGACGTGGCGCGGCTGGCGGCGACCGACCCCGAGGCGCTGCAGCAGTGGCTGGAGGACAACGGCTTCGACCTGCCCGACCGGCTGGCGAGCGCGCTGAAGCCCTACGTCGACCAGAAGTGGGAGTACGTCGCGATCCGCCTCGCTCCGCAGGAGGGCGGCACTGCGCTGACCGGCACCCTCGACCCGCTGCGGCTGCGCTTCGCCAGCGACCGACTGGTCTACCCGATGCGGCTGTCGAAGCTCGCCTCGACGCCGCAGCAGCTCGGCCTGTATGTCCTCGCCCCGCACCGGATGGAGCCGCGCAACTCGATCGGCGGCGATGCGCCGGAGGTGACGTACGCGGGCCGGATCGACCCCCGGTCGGTGGTGGCCGGGACGAGGGCGCTCCGGGAGCTGACGGGTGAGAGGCCGGTGTTCCTCACCGCGATCGAGCAGTCCTTCCCGCACCCGGAGCGGATCGACGGCGATCACCAGCTGCGCGCGTCCGCCGCCGACACCCCGTACCGGACCAAGGTGTACGAGAACCGGCTGCTGACCGTGGGCGGCATCCCCGCCTGGGTGCTGTCGCTGCTCGTGGCCGTGCTGGTGGCGGCCGCCGCGGTGCTGCTGGTACTGCGGGCCCGGCGACGGCGTGCCGTGCCGCCTCCCGTACCGGTGGGTTGAGCGCCGGGATCCGAACACTTGCGTACGGGGTGAGGTGGCGGGCGCCGGGCGACACCCGCGCACGGGTGACGGCCGGCGCCCGCCAAATCGTTGGTCCCCTCGACCGTGTGCGGGTCAGAATGGCCGGCATGACCTGGATGCTGGCCCCCGAACCGTTCGACTCCCCCGACGCCGCATGCCTGCGCCGCGACTACTACGACGAGGTCGCCAGCCGCTACTGGGACCGGCCCGCCACCGCCGAGGAGATCGACCAGGGGCTCACCGACGACGGGGCCGACCGGCTCGTCCGGCCCACCGGTGAGTTCGTCGTCGGCCGCTTCGACGGGAAGCCCGCGGCCTGCGCCGGACTGCTGATGGTGGACGCGGACACCGCAGAGGTGACCCGGGTCTTCGTACGTCCCGAACACCGCGGCACCGGCGGCGGCGGACTGCTCCTGGCGGCCGTCGAGAACGCGGCCCGCGCCCTGGGCGTGCGCACGCTCCGGCTCGACACCCGCAACGACCTGGTCGAGGCGCGGGGGCTGTACGCCAAGCACGGCTATCGGGAGGTCCCGGCGTTCCACCGGCGGCAGTACGCGGAGCACTGGTTCGCGAAGGAGCTGAGCACGGAGCCGAACGCGGAGGCGAACGCGGGGGCGAGCGTGGAGCCGAACGCGGGGGCGAACGCGGGGGCGAGCGTGAAGCCAAGCGCAGAGGCCGGCGCGATGCCGAGCCCGGGGCCGAACGCGGAGGCGTACGGCTCGTACTCGTAGGGGTGCGGAGTTCGCGGGTTCAGGCCGCGTGGTCCCGTTTCGGCTCGGGACTGTGCGGCCGTTCCCTGCTCGACCCGTTCGTCTCCGCGGTCAGCTCCTCCACGAGCCTGACCAGGTCGGTCGGACGGTCCGGGCCCCACCAGTCCCCCAGCAGTTCGGCCATGGACGCCTCGCGGGCCTCCGCGAGCTTCACCACCGCTTCCGAGCCGGCCTCGGTGAGCACCAGCTGTACGCCCTCGCGCCGGACCAGCCCGCGTTCCTCAAGCTGCCGGGCCGCCTCGCTGATCACCCGCAGCGGCACCGGGGCGATGTCGGCGAGCCGGCCCGGTTCGACCGTGCCGTGCCGTTTGATCCGCAGCAGCATCCAGCTCGCCGCGGGCAGCAGGTCGTAGCCCGCCCGCTCGGTGATCTTCACATAGACCTCGCGACGCCCCGCGCGCGTGGCGAGCACCGAGAGTGCGCGGGCGCATTCGTCGTACGAGGACCGCTCCACCGGGTTCGACGCCAGGGTCTCGGTGGGCTCCGGAGCGGTCACCGAGCCGCGCAGCCTGTCCTCCTTGAGGAACCAGGCGAAGACGAAGGCGACGAGCACGACGGGAGCCGCGTACAGGAACACGTCCGTGATCGACGTCGCGTACGCGTGCAGTACCGCCGGCCGCAACGCGGGCGGCAGTTGCCCGATGGCACGCGGATCGGAGGCCAGCCCCTGCACACCGGCGCCGGGGGGCAGCGAGTGGCCGGCGAGTGCGGCGGCCAGCTTGTCGGTGAGCCGGTTGGTGAAGATCGTGCCGAAGACCGCGACACCGAACGAGGCACCGATGGAACGGAAGAAGGTGGCGCCGGAGGTGGCGACGCCGAGATCCTCGTACGTGACGGCGTTCTGCACGACCAGCACCAGGACCTGCATCACCAGGCCGAGCCCCGCACCGAAGACGAAGAAGTAGCTGCTCATCACCCAGGTGCTGCTGGTCTCCGTGAGCCGGTGCAGCAGCAGGAGTCCGATCGCGGTGAGGCCGGTGCCGGCGATCGGGAAGACCTTCCAGCGGCCGGTGCGGCTGACGATCTGCCCGGACGCGGTCGAGGTGACGAGCAGACCCAGCACCATCGGGAGCATGTGCACACCGGACATCGTCGGCGAGATGCCGTGCACCACCTGGAGGAAGGTCGGCAGGTAGGTCATCGCACCGAACATCGCGAAGCCGACGACGAAGCTGATGACGGCGACAAGGGTGAAGGTCCTGATCCGGAAGAGCTTCAGCGGGATGACGGGTTCGGCGGCCCGGCGCTCCACCTGCACGAAAGCGATCAGCAACAGGACGCTCAGCACGGAGAGACCGATGATCTGTGCCGAGCCCCAGGCCCAGGTGGTGCCGCCGAGCGAGGCGACGAGAACCATGCAGGTGGCGACGGAGGCGATGAGGAAGGTGCCGAGATAGTCGATGGTGTGCTTCGTGGCGCGGACCGGGATGTGCAGCACGGCGGCGATCACCAGAAGCGCCGCGACACCGATCGGCAGGTTGATGTAGAAGACCCACCGCCAGCTGAGGTGCTCGGTGAACAGCCCGCCGAGCAACGGCCCGAGGACGCTCGTCGCGCCGAAGACCGCGCCGAACAGGCCCTGGTACTTGCCTCGTTCGCGCGGCGCGACGATGTCGCCGACGATCGCCATGGAGAGCACCATGAGCCCGCCGCCGCCGAGACCCTGAAGGGCCCTGAAGCCGATGAGCTGCGGCATGTTCTGGGCGATGCCGCAGAGCGCCGAGCCGATGAGGAAGATGACGATGGCGGCCTGGAAGAGCTTCTTGCGGCCGTACTGGTCACCGAGCTTGCCCCAGAGCGGGGTCGCGGCGGTCGACGCCAGCAGATAGGCCGTGACCACCCAGGAGAGATGCTCCAGCCCGCCGAGGTCGCTGACGATGGTCGGCAGTGCGGTGGAGACGATGGTCTGATCGAGTGCGGCCAGGAGCATGCCGAGGAGCAGTGCACCGATGGCCACCAGGACCGACCGCGTGGAACGCTCTTCGCCGGGGGCCGGGGTCGGGGCCG